>NZ_SMKU01000110.1 GCF_004349215.1 Actinomadura rubrisoli
CCACCGCACTCCCCCACCTCCTCACCGCCCTGGACAAGGCGCGGCCGGGGATCGCCGTGACGTGGAGCGGGAGCGGGCACGGTCACGTGGGCCTGCCCGCAGGGCTGGCACCGGGCGATGTGGCCGCCGTCCTTGGATCGCTCCGCGACGTCCTGGCCGGTCACAACGGCCGCGCGATCGTCCGCTACACGCCGCAGGAGGCGCGCGGCGCAATCGACTTCTGGGGGCCCGTCCCGGCCCTCGCGCTGATGCGCCGGGTCAAGGACCAGTTCGATCCCGATCACCGGCTGTCCCCCGGCCGCTTCGTGGGAGGAATCTAGTGAGCGACCAGGACGACCTCCCGAAGCTCCTCGGCGACTGCGTGCACTGCGGCTTCTGCCTGCCGACCTGCCCGACCTACGTCCTGTGGGGCGAGGAGATGGACTCTCCCCGGGGCCGGATCCACCTGATGCAGCAGCACGCGGACGGCGCACCGCTCAGCGCACCGATGGTCGAGCATTTCGACCAGTGCCTCGGGTGCATGGCCTGTGTGACGGCCTGCCCGTCCGGCGTGCAGTACGACCGGCTGATCGAGATGACCCGGGCCGACGTGGAGCGCGAGCACCCTCGTCCGTTGCAAGAGCGCGTGATACGCGAGGCCATCTTCCAGCTGTTCCCCTACCGCCGTCGCCTGCGCGCCCTGCGCGGCCCTCTGCGCGTCTACCAGCGGACGGGCCTCGACCGTCTCGTCCGCCGTACCGGGCTGCTGGAGCGCCTCTCACCGTCCCTCGCGGCCATAGAGCGGCTCGCGCCGCCGCTCGGCAAGGCCCCCAGGCTCCCCGGGCGCGTCGCCGCGCGCGGGGATCGGCGCGCCACCGTCGGGATGCTGACCGGCTGCGTGCAGGGCGAGTTCTTCCCGGGTGTCAACGCGGCCACGGCGCGCGTCCTGGCGCTCGAAGGCTGCGACGTGGTCATCCCGAAGGGCCAGGGCTGCTGCGGGGCGCTGTCGCTGCACTCCGGGCGCGAGGAGGAGGCCCGCGCGTTCGCCCGCCGGACGGTCGAGACGTTCGAGGCCGTCGACGTCGTCGTGGTGAACGCGGCGGGCTGCGGGTCGGCGATGAAGGACTACCGGGATCTGCTCGCGGACGATCCGGACTGGTCGGGACGGGCGGCCGCGCTGTCGGCCAAGACCCGGGACCTGGCGGAGTTCCTCGTGGAGCTCGGGCCCCGCGCCGAACGCGGGCCGCTTCCGGTCACGCTCGCCTATCACGACGCCTGCCATCTCTCCCACGCGCAGGGCGTCCGCGGCCAGCCGCGCGCGCTGCTGGCCGGGATCCCGGAGCTGACCGTCAGGGAGATCGCCGACCCCGACATCTGCTGCGGCTCCGCCGGGACCTACAACCTGCTCCAACCGGAGGCGGCCTCCGCCCTGGGCGAACGCAAGGCGGTGAACGTGGACGCCACCGGAGCCGAACTACTGGTCGCCGCGAACCCCGGATGCTCGATGCAGATCGCCACCGCGCTGCGCCGCCGCGGCGCGGACATCGCGGTCGCGCACACCGCGCAGGTGCTGGACGCCTCCTTGCGCGGGCTCGGCCGTGAGGCCCTTCTGGGGCGTGCTTCGTAGGCACCTGACCAGGACATTCAGGCAAATCCCCTCCAGAGGGCGCCCCTCGGCCGTCGATCCGGGTGTCCTGTATCGTGTCTGGCCCTGGAGGCAGGACGCGCTTACTGAGCCTGAACGGGCCAGAGGGAGCACGGAAGACCATGTCCAACAGTCACAACGGTTACCACTCGCATCGCCGAAGAAAGCACAGCACAGCAGGGCGCCTGGGCCTCGCCGGGGCCGTCGCCGGAGTCGTCGGGATCGCCGCCGTGGCGGGCGGGATCGTGTTCCTCCGGACGGGCACGGACACCGGCGACAAGACCGCCCGGCCGTCGCTGGCCAGCCAGGGCGACTCCGGCGCGCAGGGCTCGGCGGGGCCCGCCCCGAAGGCCGGTCCCCCGCTGAACTTCACCACCCCGGAGGGCTACGGCTACAGCCTCGCGGCCGTCAGGGCGGGGACGGACCGCCACCCGCTCGGCGCCACGCAGGCCCCGCCCGACGGGACGAGCTACGCCTACGCCGACTACGTCCTCACCAACAGCCAGCGACGGCCCGTCCTGCTGGACTACCCGGCCGACCTGTTCATGCCGCGCTCGCAGATCCCGCCGTCCGCGCTGGAGCGGTGCATGCCGCAGGCAGGGATCCCGGACGAGCTGTGCACGCTGCCCAACCACAGCAAGATCACCGCCCGGCTGGACGGGTCCAAGCCGCCGATCGACGACAACGGCGACACCATGATCCCCGCGGGGGCGTCCTACCTCGTGCGGATCGCCTCCGACCTGCCCGTCAAGGACGCCCTGTCGGCCGACGCCCTGCGGCTCTACGTGTGGAACGCCCGTTTCACCAGTGACCGCAAGGGCATCGAGCTCGCCTTCCCCTGACCCTCCGGAAGAGCCCTTTACAAGGGCCTCCCCGGAGTCGCCCGCTCAGGCCCGGTTCGTGAACCCGATGTCCTGATAGGCGGGTTCGTAGAATCCGCAGGCGCCCATGTTGGCCAGATCCGCCCGCGTGGCGAAGATCTGGGGCCGCTGGTAGAGCGGCAGGACGGACGCCTGGCGCCAGACGAGCCGATCGGCGTGGTTCACAAGGACGTGGACC
The DNA here is from genome assembly GCF_004349215.1 of Actinomadura rubrisoli. Taxonomy (GTDB): domain Bacteria; phylum Actinomycetota; class Actinomycetes; order Streptosporangiales; family Streptosporangiaceae; genus Spirillospora; species Spirillospora rubrisoli. The sequence goes on from NZ_SMKU01000110.1 coordinate 2,684, forward strand.
TTCGCCGGATCCACTTCCGCTATCGCACGGTCCATGGCCGCGTCGAGGGCCGCCGTCCCGGTGCGGGTGTAGTTCTGCTGGATGCGGTCACCGTGAGGCCGCGCGAACACCGATTTCATCGGCGACACCGGGAACGACGTACCGAGCCAGGAGAACGGGACGATATCGAAGTCGCCCGGGGTGACGTACCGGTCGAAGACGTCGTCGGCGGGGACGGGCTCGATGTCCACCCGGACGCCTACGCGTTCGAGCAGCGCGCGCGCCAGCTCGCCCTCCTGCTTGCCGCCGGGCACTCCGGACGGAACCACGAACCGCAACGCCAGAACCCGTCCGCCCTTGGCCCGGTACTTCCCGTGAGGTGCCCAGCCCGCCTCGTCCAGGAGCCGCCTGGCTCGCGCCGGGTCGTACCCTCCGAGCTCCCCGGAGTTGTCCTGATAGCCGTCTTGGGTGTTGACGTAGAAGTGGTTGCCGAGCGTCTGCACGGGCACGTCCAGGCCGGACAGGTCGGAACGGGCGATGGCCCGGCGGTCGATGCCGAGCATGACGGCCTGCCGGACGCGGGCGTCGGACAGGATCGGCCCGGCGGCGTTGAAGGTGAACTGGCGCCAGTCGGGCCCGCCGGCCCTGCGGACGGCGGCGCCGGGGACGCGCAAGGCCCGGTGCAGGGCGCCCGCGTCCAGACCGATGTCCATCAGGTCGATCTCGTTGTTGGCGAACGCGCCGGGCACCGCGCCGGCGTCGATGGTGCGGTAGACGATCCGGTCGAGCTTGGCGGGCGCGCCCCACCAGGCGGGGTCGCGGACCATGGTGACGGTCTTGGCGGTCTGGTCGATGCCCCGCAACTTGAACGGCCCCGCCGTGACGGGCATCCGATTCACCCACGCGGCGTTGAACGCGGCCGGGCTGGAATAGGCCGCTGCCGGATACAGGGGGCTGAACAGGGTCCGCCAGTCGGCGTACGTCCCGTTGAAGGTCACCTTGACCACGTTGCCCCGGGGGCCCGGTTCGATCCGTTCGATCTGCCGGTACCCGGTGACCGTGGACACCTGGTAGCGCGGGTCCCGTCCGGAGAGCGCGCGCGCCTGCGCGGCGAAATCGCGGTAGCCGATGGGGGTCCCGTCCGACCATCTGGCGCGGGGGTTGAGCCGGTAGGTGACGGACTGGCCGTGCTCGGTCCGCTTGAGCTCGGCCGACTGGAGATACTCCCGGACGGGGTGCGGCACGGCCTTCTCGTCGGCGCGCATGAGATAGGGCAACGCACCCTGGACGATCTGCTCGACAACGCCCTTCGTGCCGTTGACATGGTTGAAGTTCCACTGCGTCGGGAACTCCGGCAGCGGCCAGCGCAACGTCCCGCCGTTGGTGATGCGGTCGCGGGGCACCGGGTTGATGTCGTACGCCGGAAGCCGTCCGGACGCGTACGTCCTGGACTGCCCATGGCTCGGCCCAGCGCATCCACTCCCGGCCACCGCCACGACGGCCAGGACCGCGGCGGCCACCGCGCGCCGTACACGCTCCGGGGACATCACCGCTCGTCCCCGGTCTCGACGAGAGGATGGTGGCAGGCCACCCGCCGGTCGGCGTCACGGTGGGCGGCGATGTCGCGGGGCTCGGGATCGTGCTCGTCGCAAAGGCGGCTCTGGACCGCGTTGAGCGTGGCGTAGCGCGGACACCGGGAACGGAACCGGCAGCCCGCGGGCGGAGCCGTGGGGTCGGGAGGCTCGCCCTGCAAGGGAACGCGACGGCGGCGGCGCTCCAGGCCCGGATCGGGCAGCGGAACGGCGTCCAGCAGCGCGCGTGTGTAGGGATGGGCCGGATCGCCGTACACATCGTCCACGGCCCCGATCTCCAGGATGCGGCCGAAGTACATGACGGCGACACGGTCGGCGATGCGCCGGACGACCGCCAGATCATGGGCGACGAACAGGTACGCCAGGCCGAGACGGGCGCGCAGCTCCTCCAGCAGGTCCATGACACCGGCCTGCACGGACACGTCCAAGGCCGCTACTGGCTCGTCCAAGAGCAGCAGTCGCGGTCGCAGGGCGAGCGCCCTGGCGATGCCCACGCGCTGCCGTTGCCCGCCGGACAGGCCATGTGGGTAGCGCTCCGCGTGGACGGTCTCCAGACCCACCAGCTTCAGCAGCTCCCGGACGCGGTCGCCGATCCTGGGCGCCGGCACGCCGTGCGTGGTCAGCGGCTCGGCGAGGATGTCGGCGACGCGCATCCGCGGGTCCAGGGACGTGAACGGGTCCTGGAAGACGACCTGGACGTCGCGCCGCAGGGCCCTGCGATGGGCGGCGCGCAGGGCGGCCGTGTCCTCGCCGAGGACGGCGACGCGCCCCCGCTGCGGGCGGGACAGCCGCAGGATCTCCATCAGCGCCGTGGTCTTGCCGCAGCCCGACTCGCCCACCAGCGCGAGCGTCTCCCCCTCCCGGACGTCGAATCCGATGCCGTCCACGGCGCGCACGGCACCGGCGCGGCGCTTGAGGAGCGTCCCCCGGTAGAGCGGGTGGTAACGGACGAGATCCTCCACCTGCAGCACGATCGAACGCTCCGCCCTGGGCGGTCGCCCAGGTCGCGGCACAGCACTCACTCCGGTGTCCTCTACTGGGAAGACCCCAGCGGGGTCGACGGTCGCGACCGTGTTGACGCATGCGGCCGTGTGGCCGGACGGGCCCACCAGAACGGGCTCCGGCTCCTCGCCGGCGCACTCCACGGTCGCGACCGGGCAGCGCGGTAGGAACGGGCACCCGGTGACCTCCGCCGAGGCCCCGGGAGGCACGCCTTCGGCCGGGGCCTTCCGCCCGCCACTCCCCCGCCTCGGGCCGCCGTCCTGCTCACCGGCCGGCTTGACGTCCTGCTGGCGGTCCTGCTGGGGAGCGCCCTCCGCGAACCGTCCGGCGATCCCGTCGATGCGGGGCAGCGACTGCAACAGCCCGATCGTGTAGGGCATGCGCGGGCGCCGGTAGATCTCGTCGACCGGGCCGGACTCCACGGCGCGGCCCGCGTACATCACCATGACGCGGTCGGCGAAACCCGCGACCACGCCGAGGTCGTGCGTGATGAGCACGATCGCGGCGCCGGTGGCCTCCTTCGCGACGCGCAGGACGTCCAGGACCTGCGCCTGGATCGTCACGTCGAGCGCGGTGGTCGGCTCGTCGGCGACGATGGCGACGGGGTCGTTGGCGATCGCCATCGCGATCATCACGCGCTGCCGCATGCCGCCGGAGAACTCGTGCGGGTAGGCGCGCGCCCGCCGCGCCGCTCCCGGTATCCCGACCAGGTCGAGCAGTTCGACGGCCCGCGCGCGCGCCGCCGCCCGCGTGGCGCCCGCATGGACCCTGATGGTCTCGGCGATCTGGTCGCCCACCGGGTAGACGGGTGTGAGCGCCGAGAGCGGGTCCTGGAACACCATCGCCAGGTCCTTGCCCCGCACCCGGGACAGCTCCGCGTCCGACCGTCCGATCAGCTCGTCGCCGCACAACCGCACCGATCCCGTCACGCGGGCGTGCGGTGGAAGCAACCCCATCATGGCGAGGGCGAGCGCGGTCTTGCCGGACCCCGATTCACCGACGATCCCGAGCACTTCGCTCGGCGCGACCGTGAAATCCACCCCGCGCACGGCGCGCACGCCCGGGGCGTAGCCGACCCGCAGATCGGTGACCTCCAGGACGTTCACCGCCCGGTCCCCGTCCGCCGGGGCTCGGACGCGGGGTCCAGGACGTCGCGCAGCCCGTCCCCCAGTAGGTTCACGGCGAGGACGAGGAGGACGAGCAGCCCCGCGGCGAAGCCGAACGGCCACGGGCAGCTCGTCGCGGTGCTCCGGCCATCGGCGATGACGGTGCCGAGCGAGGCGTCGGGCGGCCGCACGCCGAAGCCGAGGTAGGACAGCCCGCTCTCGGCGATGACCGCGACGCTGACGTTCAGGCTCGCGTCCACGACCAGCAGCGACGTCAGCTGCGGCAGGATGTGGCGGACGATCACCCGCGGCGCGCTCACGCCGAGGAACCGGGCGGCCAGCACGTACTCGCGCTCCCGGAGCGAGATCGTCATGGCCCGCACCACCCGCGCGGTCGTCATCCACAGGAACGCGGCCAGCAGCGGCACCAGCACCGGCCAGCCCCCGGCCGGCCGGGGCGCCAGCACGGCGATGACCAGCAGCGAGGGCAGCACCAGCAGCAGGTCGACGCCCCACATCAGGACCCGGTCGAGCCAGCCGCCCGCGAACCCGGCCGCGGTGCCGACGACGGCGGCGAGCCCGGTCGAGATCACGGCGACGAACAGGCCGATCAGCAGGGACTTCTGCATCCCGCGCAGGGTGAGGGCGAACACGTCCCTGCCGCTCTGCGTCGTCCCCAGCCAGTGCCGGGCGGACGGTCCCTCCCGGAACGACGCGAAGTCGGTGTCGTCCCATCCCCAGGGCGACACCAGCGGCCCTGTGAAGGCCAGCAGGAACAGCAGAAGCAGCAGGACCAGCCCGGCGACGACCCTCCGGCTGCGCATCAGACGCCGCGCGCGCGCCGCGCGCCGGGCCACAGCCACCAGTGCGGCCCGTACCCTGCTCCGGGACGGTGGCGCCGGGTCGTCCCCCCGGCCGTGTCCTGCGCCACGGCCGGGGCCGTGCCCGGTGGTGCAGGGGGCGAGGTCCGCGGTCACGCCGCCACCCCGGTGCGGACGCGGGGGTCCAGGATCCCGTACACGACGTCCGAGGCCAGCCCGGCCAGCAGCACCCCGCAGGCGGCGAGGCAGTTGACGGCCGCGACCACGTTGACGTCGCCCCGGGTGACGGAGTCGACCAGCCACTCGCCGATCCCGTGCCAGCCGAAGATCTTCTCGGTGAACATCCCGCCGAGGAGCAGCAGGCCGAAGGTGTAGGCGAAGTAGGTCGTCATCGGGATCAGCGCCGTGCGCAGGCCGTGCCGGAGCAGCGCGCCGCGGCGCCGCAGCCCCTTGGCACGGGCCGTGCGGACGAAGTCGGCGTTCAGCACGTCCAGCATCATGCTGCGCTGGTAGCGGCTGTAGAGGGCGAGTTGGGAGAGCGCGATCGTGGCGGTGGGCAGGAGCAGATGGCGCATGCGGTCACCTGCGCCGCCCAAGGCGCCGAACGGTCCCTCGGACGCGCCGGGCGTGGACTCACCGACCCACGCGAAGACGTGGAGGCCGATGGCGTCGTTGGCCCTGCTCGCTGCGATCTGCAACAGGACCGCTAGCACGAACACGGGCATGGCCAGCAGCAGATAGGAGCCGAGCGTGATGAACCTGTCGGCGGCCTGGCCGCGCCTGACGGCGGCGTAGGCGCCGAGCAGGACGCCCAGCACGCTGCCCAGGACGGCCCCGAGCAGCAGCAGGCGCAGGGAGACGCCCAGGCGTCGCCACAGCTCCGGGGTGACGGGCTCGCCTTGCCAGGTGCGTCCGAAATCGCCGCGCGCGACGCCCGCCGCCCACGTGCGGTAGCGGTCGGCCAGCGGGGTGCGGTCGTTGAGGTTGAGCCGGGTGAGCTGGGCGTCGACGACGGCCTCGGGCGGACGGGGCGCGCGGTCCTCGAAGTTGGCGCGCGGCCTGAGCGCGGCCGCCGCGAGCAGGTAGGCGAGGCTCGCGGCCAGCACGACGAGCACGGCGTAGTTCGCCGTCCGGCGCAGAAGGAACGCCGCCATGTCCCCCCTCCCCGGTGTACAGATCAATTACAGAATGCTACTGACCGCCTACTCGCAGCGCGGAGAAACGCCGGGGCTCGCCCCATTTCGACGGCGAGTGGCGAGCCGCCCTCGGCAGGAGGGACCGACTCGCCACGATTCGCGTGCCCTTGCCCAGGCTCGGGCCAGGGCGGGCTTGCACCTGACGGGGTTCAGGCCAAGATCGGCTCCCTCTCGATGGCGGGTTCCTCCTTGGCGCGGCCGCGCCACCCGCCGAGCGCGATGAGCGCGAACCCGCCGGCGGCCCACGCGGCGAGGACGGCGAGGGCCCCCGCGGACCCGGCGCCGTCGAAGAACGCCGTGGAGCGCAGCAGGGTGACCGCCGCGCCGGGCGGGAGCGCCTGCCCGATCTCGCCCCACGGCCGCGGGAGCAGCTCGGGCGCCGAGGTCGCGGCCGACAGCGGGTTGCCGAGCAGCAGGAACAGCAGGGCGCCGACGCCGATCCCGGCCCGTCCGAGCGCGGTGGCCAGGCCGACGACGGTGCCGGTCACCGCGAGGACGGCCAGCGCGATCACCCCGGCCAGCGCCAGGTAGGAGCCCGGCAGCAGCGACAGCCAGCCCTGGGCGACGCCCGCCGAGCCGAGCCCGCCGAGCACCGCGAACAGCACCACGCCGGCGGCCCGCCACGCGACCGCGGTGATCGCGAACGTCAGCAGCACCGAGCCGGCGATGCCGGACATGATCAGCGGGAGGGCGAGGGCTCCGAATCCGGTGCCGCGCGGGTCGTCGGGGTCGGCGGCGACCACGTCCTGGACGGGCGCGGCGGGTGCCGCCCGTCCGTCGGGACGCGCCAGGTTCTGGGCCATCTGCCCGAGCTGCTGCGCGACGGCCGGCGAGGCCGCGGACGCGGTGAGCACCTTCGGCCCGGACGGTGTCGTGACGATGGCGCCATAAGCCTCTCGGTCGGTGAGTGCTGCGCGCGCGCCCGCCTCGTCTTGGCGTGTCTTGATGTCGAACGCGCCGGGCCGCTCCTGCGCCAGCCGCCCGGCGACGGCGGCGGCCTGCGGGCCGGCCACGACGACCGGCACGTCGCGCGGCGCGATCCGCGCCGCGGGCCACGCGAAGGCGATGATCATGATCAGCTGCAGGAGCGCCGCGCCGGCGGCCACGCCGAGGGCGCGTCGAGCGAGGGAGGACTTCACGGCCGTCTCCAATAAAAGCGGATGTCCGTTCTTTATGGCATCAGCGTCGCATCGGCCTCCCGGACTTGTCAAGAACGGACGTTCGTTTTATATTGGTGCCATGCCCCGAGTGAGCGAGGAACACCTGGAACGGCGCCGCCGGCAGATCCTGGACGCCGCCCGCGCCTGCTTCATCCGCAGGGGCATCCACGCGACGTCCATGCAGGACATCTTCGCCGAGTCGGGGCTCTCGGCCGGGGCCGTCTACCGCTACTTCAAGAGCAAGAACGCGATCATCGAGGCCATCATGTCCACGGTGATCGGCGACCTCCACACCTACTTCGACGAACTCGTCCGCCGCGACCCGCTCCCCCCGCTGGACGAGGTCGTCGTCAGGCTCGCGTCCAAGGTCGTCAGCCTGGCCGGGGAGAACGGGCCGGTGCGCCTCGCGCCGCAGGCGTGGGGGCTCGCGATGTGCGACGCCGAACTCGGCCGCTACGCGCGGGACACCATCGTCAACCTGCGCGGCACCTGGACGTTCTACGCCCGCCGGCTCGTCGAGGCCGGCCTGCTGCCCCCCGACACGGACGTCCAGGCCGCAGGCAAGACGCTCTTCGGTCTCATGCCCGGCTTCGTCTTGCAGCACCTCATCCTTGAGGACGTCACCCCGGACGACCTACAGCACGGCGTGCGGGCCCTGTCCCGCGACAGCATGCTGACGGCCGTCCTCGTGAACCAGACCCAGAATCACTCGCGCGCCTGACCGTTCTTGTGCGAGTTCTGTGAGGGCTGTGCTCGTTGTGGCCTTGATGTGCGTCCTACGGCGTAAGTGTGTTGTTCGCCGTAGGGATAGTGCTTCATGTCCGTTGTGATCCGCGCCGCCGAGCGCACCGCCGCCCAGGCCACCGCCCAGGCCGTCGTTCACCAGGACGCCGTCCACCATCCGGTCGGCGTCGGCGGCGCTCCGAACCCGCCCCTGTTCGAGCTCGTGAGCCGCCGCCCGCGCCGCTCGGCCCGGTACCGGTGAAAGCGACCCGCGGTTACCATCGCGACACGCGCGCGCGGTCCGCGACGCGGTCAGTTTCCGCAGGGAGGGGTCCCGGTGTCCTGAGACGGACGCCCTTGTGACTCCAGGACAGAGAGCAGGACGTTTTAACATTCCATTACCTTTGATCCGGGAGCGCACAATGGAGACGGTGGAACTCGACCGCAGGGTGGGACGCACGGCGTTCCTGCTTGCCCTCGCGGCGATCCTGATCGTCGCCGCGTCCCTGATCCTGGGTACCCGGCTGCCCCGGGACCTGCGGCTGGTCTGGTGGCACCCCGAGATCGTCATCGCGCTCTTCTGGACGCCCGCGGCGGCGACGCTGCTGCGGCACCGGCCGGGGCTCACGGTCGGCTGGCTCATGCTCGGCTCGGGGTTCAGCGCGGCCGTCTACGTCCTGGTGCTCAATCTCGGGCCGTGGTTCGAGCTGCACCACTGGGCCGGGGCGGGGTTCCTCACCTGGCTCGGCACGTGGCTGTGGGCCATCGACACCTTCGCGCTCACCCTCGTCCTGCCCCTGATCTTCCCGGACGGACGGCTGGTGGCGCGCTGGTGCCGGCCCCTCCTGGTGATGGCGTGCCTCGTCCCGGTCGTGGTGTGCGTGCACCTGACCATCGACCCGGACGCGCGGCGCTTCCACAACGGGGTCTCGGTCTACCCCTTCGAGGAGATTCCGCCGCCGATCAGCGCGCTCATCGTCGCGACCCTCCTGGGCGGCCTCGCGTCGATGGCGGTGCGGTTCGTCCGGTCGCCGCCGGACGTGCGGCGGCAGATCGGCTGGGTCGTCTACCCGGGCGTGCTCGCCCAGGCCATCATCTACGTCGGCGAGAACAGCCCGATCGGAGATCCGTTGCGCAACGTCACGATCGCCGCCGTCCCGATCTGCATCGCGATCGCCATCACCCGCTACCGGCTGTACGACATCGACCTGGTCGTCAGCCGGACGCTGGTGTACGCGGGCCTGGTCGTGGTCATCACGGGCGTGTACTTCGCGTTGGTCGGCTCGGCGAGCCTGCTGGTCGCCGGGCGCGGCACCCTGGCGGGCCTGGTCGGGGCCATCGTGGCGGGCGTGGTGTTCGAGCCCGTCCGGCGGCGGCTCCAGCGCGCCGTCGACGGGCTGATCCACGGCGAGCGCGACCCGTACCGGATCGCCGACCGCCTCAACCGGCGGCTGCAGACCGCCGCCGACCCGGGCGCCGCGCTCGCCGTGGCGGCCGAGGTGGCGCGCTCGGCGCTGCACGCGTCCGGCGTGATCATCGAGGTCCTCGACCGCGACGGCCGGACGATCTCGGCGGAGGACGGCCTGCTCGGCGACCGGCCGCAGCTCATCGCGCTGGTCTGGCACGGGGAGCCGGTGGGCCGGCTGCTGTTCGGCGTCAACCGCCCGCCGGACGCGCGCCTGTCCGGCGTCCTGGCCCGCAACCTCGCCGAGCTCGCGAACGCGGCGCGGCTCGCGGCGGACGTGCAGCGCTCCAAGGAGCGCATCCTGCGCACGCGCGAGGAGGAGCGGCGGCGGCTGCGGCGCGACCTGCACGACGGGCTCGGCCCCACGCTGGCCAGCCTCGCCATGACGGTGGACGCGGCGCGCATCACGCTGAAGAGCGACCCCGACGCCGCCGACGGGCTGCTGGAGAACCTGCGCGCCACGATGGGGCGGACGATCGGCGACATCCGCGAGCTCGTGTACGGGCTGCGGCCGCCCGCGCTGGACGACCTGGGACTGGCCGGCGCGATCCAGGCGCTCGGCGGGGTCGTCGCCACGGGGGACGGCCCGAAGGTGGACGTCCACGTCGAAGGGGACCTGGAGCGCCTGCCCGCCGCCGCCGAGGTCGCGGCGTACCGGATCGTCCAGGAGGCGCTCACGAACGTGCACCGGCATGCGAGGGCCGATTGCGCCGTGGTGCGGCTGTACCTGAACGGCGACCTCCACGTCACCGTCGGCGACGACGGGGTGGGGCTGCCTCCCCAGGTGCGTTCCGGCATCGGCATGTCCTCCATGCGCGAGCGTGCGACCGAGCTGGGCGGATCCTGTACGGTCGGGCCCGGCCCGAAGGGCGGCACTCTCGTCCGCGCCCGGTTGCCGGTCAACGGCGCCCATCCGTAGAACCCGCTGTATTCGCTGTTCTTGGACGTTCCCGGACGCCGGCCCGCTGTTCTTCGACTCAACCCGGTGAGAATCCGGTGGTCCGCTGCGCCACCCGGTGGGAGGGCCGGTGACCGCCCCCCGCCAAGAAGGTCGCCACCGGCCCTCGGGCTCCGTACGGAACGGGGCTCCCATCCCGGTCCATACGGGCCATTCACCAGAGGGTGTGCAAAAAGAAATCTACCCCCAGAAGGTCCCGGTGGAGAGGGACTTCTGTCCCGTTCGATCCGGGACCGCCCCGGAAATCGCCGAAACCCTGGTCGGAGAGGGGTCGATCAGAGCCAGTCGCGACATGTCTCCCCCTCGGCGACGAGGACGGCGGGGCCCTTCAGGTGACTGGTCCCGTCGTCAAGGGTGACGGTCACGCGTCCGCCGGGAACGTCCACGGTCCAGACGCCCTCCGGCAGGGCCTCACTGCCCGTCTCCGCGGCGGCCGCGGCGACCGCGGCCACGGTCCCCGTACCGCACGAGCGGGTCTCGCCGGAGCCGCGCTCGAACACCCGCATCTCCAGGTGCCGCTCGCCGACGGCGCGGAAGAACTCGACGTTCACGCCGTCCGGGAAGACCACCGGGTCGAAGCCCGGGGCGCGCGACAGGTCGAGCGCGGCGACCGGCCCGTCCACACGGCACGCCAGATGCGGGTTGCCCATGGAGACGCGCCTGCCCTGGAACACCTCGCCCGCCAGGGAAGCCTCGCCCGGACCGAGCAGGGCGGGCGGCCCCATGTCCACGCTCACGTCACCGGACGGGCCCAGCGTCACGCGCTTCGGCCCGCCCCGCGTGGCCACGTCCCACTCGCCCGGGGCGGCGAGCCCCGACGCGACCAGGTAGCGGCCGAAGACCCGTATCCCGTTGCCGCACATCTCGGCGATGCTGCCGTCGGCGTTGCGGTAGTCCATGAACCACTCGGCGCCCGCGGTGTCGATGTCGCCGTCGACCCCGGCCGCCTTCGTCCGGACGACGCGCAGGACGCCGTCGGCGCCGATCCCGGCCCGCCGGTCGCACAGCCGCGCGACGGCCTCCCGCGTGAGATCCAGGGCGCCGTCCGGATCGTGCAGGATCACGAAGTCGTTCTCGGTGCCGTGCCCCTTGACGAAACGCATTACCCGATCGTACGGCCTTCGCCACAGCGGGCTCACTGGATCAGGCCGAGGGCCCGTTCGGCCAGGTCGGGCGCGTCGTACGGGAGCCAGTGGACGCGCGGGTCGCGGCGGAACCACGACTCCTGGCGGCGGGCGAAGCGCCGGGTCGTCCGGATGGTCTCCTCCTTGGCCTGCTCCTGCGTCCACTCCCCCGCTAGGAACCGGAGTACCTGCGCGTAGCCAAGAGCGCGCCCGGCGGTCAGCCCGTCCCGAAGCCCCCGCTTCTCCAGGGCCCGGACCTCATCGACCAGGCCCGCGTCCCACATCCGCTCGACCCGCAGGGCTATCCGCTCGTCCAGCCGGTCGCGGGGCACGCTCAGCCCTATCTGCACGACCGTGTCGTATCTGTAGCGATGCTCGGGCAGCGTGGCGGTGAACGGGCGGCCGGAGATCTCGATCACCTCCAGGGCGCGGACGATCCGGCGCCCGTTGCTCGGCAGGATCGCCTCCGCCGCCGCGGGGTCGAGGCCGCGCAGCCGCTCGTGCAGGACGTCCGAGCCCACCTCCGTCAGTTCGCCCTCCAAGCGCGCGCGGACGGCCGGGTCCGTCCCCGGGAACTCCATGCGATCGAGCGCGGCCCGCACGTACAGGCCGGATCCGCCGACCAGGACCGGCACCCGGCCCCGGGCCCGTATCTGGGCGATCACGTCGGCGCTGAGCCGCTGGTACTCGGCCACACTCGCCGTCACGGTCACGTCCCAGACGTCCAGGAGGTGATGGGGGACGCCGCGCATCTCGTCCCGGGTGAGCTTGGCGGTGCCGATGTCCATGCCGCGGTACAGCTGCATGGAGTCGGCGTTGACCGCCTCCCCGTCCAGGCGCAGGGCCAGTTCCACGGCGAGGTCGGACTTGCCGGCGGCGGTCGCCCCGACGACGGCGATCACATCTGGAGAGGTCACAGGCTTGATTGTGGCAACAGAACGGGTATACCCGGGTTGTACGGGTGCCGTGCGAGGTCGCGCGGCGCCATCGGGACGAGGGATCCGGGGGGAACCGAATGTCCATCGTCGACAAGGTCAAGCAGATGCTCGGACAGCACTCCGACCAGGCCAAGAGGGGCGTGGAAAAGGGCGGGGACATGTTCGACCAGAAGACCGGCGGCAAGTACTCCGACAAGGTCGACAAGGCCCAGGAGAAGGCCGGCGACTACATCGACCGGGGTGAGGGCGAGCAAGGCGGCGGGACGCCCGGCGCCGGCCAGCCCCGCTGACCCGCGCGGTCGATCCGCGACGAGCTCGCGGCCAGGTGGCCGAGACCGTACGGCGCCTCGTCGGCGAGCACCTGCCACGCCGCCCGCCCGGCTGCCTGAAGCTTCCGGGCCGACCCGGCGCCTCTAGAGCGGCCAGGGCGGCGGCGTCGGCCGCACCAGCGCGCGCCACGGCCGCGTCGCGGGAGCCCGCGCGCGCCCGGGAAATCACGCCCGGGTTCAGGGGCAGGTCGAGCAGCCCGACGCGGCGTGGACGGCAGAGGCGGCCTGGGCCGGCCGTCCGATGGACGGCATCCCGAGCGATACGCCCTTCTGCACCGCTTCCGTCTTGCCTTGGCGCGCCTCCCAGGCGTCGCCCGCGCGCGTGTGGCGGACACCTTGCGCGGGCTTGTCGGCGACCAGGTGGTGCGGCGCCGCGTAGGTCACCTCGACGGTGACCATGTCGCCGGGCCTGACCGGCTCGTCCGGCGCCCGGAAGTGGACGAGGCGGTTGTCCGCCGCACGGCCCGACAGGCGATGGGTGGCGCCGTCCTTGCGGCCCTCGCCCTCGGCGACGAGCACCTCCAGGGTGCGGCCGAGCTGCTTCTTGTTCTCCTCCCAGGAGATCTCCTCCTGGAGGGCGACCAGTCGCTCGTACCGCTCCTGGACGACCTCCTTCGGCAGCTGCCCGTCCATGCTCGCGGCCGGGGTGCCGGGGCGCTTGGAGTACTGGAACGTGAAGGCGGAGGAGAAACGGGCTTCCCGCACCACGTGCAGGGTCTGCCGGAAGTCCTCCTCGGTCTCGCCGGGGAAGCCCACGATGATGTCGGTGGTGATCGCCGCGTCCGGGATCGCGGCCCGGACCTTCCCGATGATCCCGAGGTAGCGCTCCTGCCGGTACGAGCGGCGCATCGCCCGCAGCACCGCGTCCGAGCCGGACTGCAAGGGCATGTGCAGCGACGGCACCACGTTCGGCGTCTCGGCCATGGCGGCGATGACGTCGTCGGTGAAGTCCTTGGGGTGCGGCGAGGTGAACCGGACCCGCTCCAGGCCCGCCACGCCGCCACAGGCGCGCAGGAGCCCGGCGAACGCCGACTGGCCTCCCGCGGTCATCGCGCGCACCTCGTCCGGCGCGGCGCCAAGGGCGCCGAAGCCCGAACCGTAGGCGTTGACGTTCTGGCCGAGCAGGGTGATCTCCAGGACGCCCTCGGCGACCAGCGCCTCGACCTCGGCGAGGATCTCCCCGGGGCGGCGGTCGCGCTCCTTGCCGCGCAGCGCCGGGACGATGCAGAACGTGCACGTGTTGTTGCAGCCGACGGAGATGGACACCCAGGCCGCGTACGGCGACTCCCGGCGCGTCGGCAGCGTCGAGGGGAAGGTCACCAGGGACTCTTCGATCTCGACCTGCGCCTCCTGCCGGACGCGCGAGCGTTCCAGCAGCGCGGGAAGGGAACCGATGTTGTGGGTGCCGAACACCACGTCCACCCACGGCGCCCGCTTGACGATGGTGTCGCGGTCCTTCTGCGCCAGGCAGCCGCCCACGGCGATCTGCATGCCGGGACGGCCGTCCTTGACCGGACGCAGGTGGCCCAGGTTGCCGTACAGCCGGTTGTCGGCGTTCTCCCGTACGGCGCAGGTGTTGAACACCACCACATCGGGCTGGGCGTCCCCGGCGCGGACATAGCCGGCCGACTCCAGGAGCCCGGACAGCCGCTCGGAGTCGTGGACGTTCATCTGGCACCCGTAGGTACGGATTTCGTACGTGCGGGTGCCGGTCTCCATAGGCGCACTCATGACAGTCACCAAGGGTACGCGTCGGGCGCGGTCCGCCGGACATGATCGGCGTCATGATCGGCGTCCGCCCAGGCCATGATCGACCACGTCCGGCGTCCATGATCACCGAATGGTTACCGGTGAGTTACAGAACGGCCGCCACGCCGCGCACCACCCGTCCCAGCGAACCCCGTAAATCGCCCGAATCCGCCCGCCGACATGGGTTTTCGTGATCGTATCGGTACCGCTCGGAGGCTTGCCCGTCAATGCCGATGACGTAAAGTCCGAGCGCATGACGGACAGCGAAGGAGGGCCCGAGCTCACCAAGGGCGACGGGCCGGAGAACGCGACCCCGGGCGCCGGGCCCCTCGTCGTGGTCGAGCACGTCGACAAGCACTTCGGCGAGCTGCACGTCCTCAAGGACATCAGCCTCACGGTGAACAGAGGCGAGGTCGTCGTCGTCATCGGCCCCTCCGGCGGCGGCAAGTCGACCCTGTGCCGGTCGATCAACCGGCTGGAGCCCATCGACAACGGCAAGATCCTCGTGGACGGCAAGGAACTGCCGAAGGAGGGCAAGGAGCTCGCGAAGCTCCGCGCCGACGTCGGCATGGTGTTCCAGTCGTTCAACCTGTTCGCCCACAAGACGATCCTGGAGAACGTCACGCTCGGGCCCGTCAAGGTCCGCAAGCAGGGCAGGCAGGAGTCCGAGAAGCACGCCATGGAGCTGCTGGACCGGGTCGGCATCGCCAACCAGGCCCAGAAGTACCCCGCACAGCTCTCCGGTGGGCAGCAGCAGCGCGCCGCGATCGCGCGCTCCCTCGCCATGAGGCCCAAGGTGATGCTGTTCGACGAGCCCACCTCGGCGCTGGACCCGGAAATGGTCAACGAGGTGCTCGACGTCATGACGGGCCTGGCCCGGGACGGCATGACGATGATCGTGGTCACCCATGAGATGGGGTTCGCCCGCAGGGCCGCGCAGAAGGTCGTGTTCATGGCGGACGGCCAGATCGTGGAGGAGAACACGCCCGACGAGTTCTTCACCAACGCGCGCACCGACCGCGCGAAGGACTTCCTTTCCAAGATCCTCACGCACTGAGCCGCGGGGCTCCGGCAGGAAAGCAGAGGTAGACGAGTGCGAGTACGTCGTTTCGCCGCCTTCATCGGCGCGGGGATGGCGCTGTCCCTGGCGGTCAGCGCCTGTGGCAGCGACACCGAGAAGACCAAGGCCAAGACGGTCGTCCAGAAGGCCAAGGACGACAAGAAACTGACCGTCGGCATCAAGTTCGACCAGCCGTCGCTGGGGCTGAAGAAGCCCGACGGCACCTTCGACGGCTTCGACGTGGACGTCGCCAAGTACATCGCCAAGAAGCTCGGCGTCCCGGAGAACGGCGTCACCTTCAAGGAGACGACCTCGGCGAACCGCGAGTCGTTCCTCGGCGGCGGCCAGGTGGACCTCGTCATCGCCACCTACTCCATCACCGACGCGCGCAAGAAGCAGATCACCTTCGGCGGGCCCTACTACGTGGCCCACCAGGACACGATGGTCCGCGCGAACGACAACGCCATCAAGAAGCCCCAGGATCTCAAGGGCAAGAAGCTGTGCAAGGCGGCCGGGTCCAACTCCTTCCGCCGCATCACCGAGGGCCCGCCGGACGGCAAGCTCGCCATCAAGGGCGTCAACCTCGCCGACGCGTCCAGCTACTCCGAGTGCGCCGCCAAGCTCAAGAACGGCGCGGTCGACGCGGTCAGCACCGACGACCTGATCCTGGCCGGCTTCGCCAACCAGCAGAAGGGCGCGTTCAAGGTCATCAGCGCCCCCTTCACGGACGAGAAGTACGGCGTCGGCATCAAGAAGGGCGACAAGGAGACCTGCGAGGCCGTCAACGAGGCCATCACGCAGATGTACTCCGACGGCACCGCCAAGACCCTGCTGGACAAGCACTTCGCCGGCACGGGGCTGAAGCCCACCACGACCGTCCCGCAGATGGAAGGCTGCGCCTGATCCGAGGCCGAGCCCGTCACGCGGGTGTCTCCCCAGGGGCCGGCCCCTGGGGAGACACCGGCATGACCCGACCCGCTGGAACGCCATGGAACAGCTAAGCAATGTTTGACTTCGGCCCGGTCTTCGACCAAAGCGACACGCTCCTTCAGGGCTTCTGGGCGACGATCCGCCTGGCCGCGCTCGCCGCCGTGCTCTCCGCGCTCATCGGCACGATCCTGGTGAGCTTCCGCGTCTCCCCGGTCCCTGTACTGCGCACCGTCGGGACGGTCTACGTCAACGTGCTGCGCAACACCCCGCTGACGCTCGTCCTGCTCATGTGCAGCCTCGGCCTCAACGACGAACTGGATCTGAAGTTCAGTGGGGGGAACAGCAGCTACTACTGGTGGGCCGTCTTCGGGCTGTCCGGCTATACCGGGGCGTTCGTCTGCGAGGCGCTGCGCTCGGGGATCAACACGGTGCCGCTCGGCCAGGCCGAGGCGGCGCGGTCGGTCGGGCTGACGTTCATGCAGTCCCTCCGCATGATCATTCTGCCGCAGGCGTTCCGCTCGGTCATCGGCCCGCTCGGCAGCATCTTCATCGCCATGATCAAGAACACGACGGTGGCGTCGGCGGCCGGGTACGCCGAGGCCGCGGCGGAGATGAAGGGCATCCTGGACACCCCGTCCTTCAGCAGCGGCGCGATCCCGCTGTTCATCGGGGTGGCGGTGGGCTTCATGATCCTGACCTTGCCGACCGGGTTCTTCTTCGGCTGGCTGGCCAAACGGATGGCGGTGGCACGATGAGCAAAGAAGCGAACGTCCTGTTCGACGCTCCCGGGCCTCGCGCGCGCGCCCGCAACCGGGTACTGACCGCCATCTCGTCCCTGGTCCTGCTCGGGCTCCTGGCCCTCCTGGTGGTGCGCCTCCAGGACAGAGGGCAGTTCGCGGGACGGCTCTGGGACCCGTTCCTGGAATGGAAGGTGTGGGACGGCCTGATCCTGCCGGGCCTGTGGAACACGCTGAAGGCCGCCGCCGTCGCCTCGGTCCTGGCCATCCTGTTCGGTGTGGTCTTCGGCCTGGCGCGGCTCTCGGACCACTGGTGGGTGCGGATCCCGGCCGCGGTCGTCGTCGAGTTCTTCCGGGCGATCCCGCTGCTGATCCTGATCTTCCTGGCCTTCTTCATCCCGAACAAGGTCAGCCCGTCGATCGCGGAGTCCTCCCTGGGGACGTTCCAGCGCGTCGCCGTCGACAACTTCTTCTTCATCTTCGGCGTCGAGATCAACGCCGGGACGGTCGTCGTCCCCGCGTTCGCGGCCGTGGTGTTCGGCCTGGTGATGTACAACGGCTCCGTCCTCGCGGAGATCGTCCGGGCCGGGGTGCTGTCGATCCCGAAGGGGCAGTCCGAGGCCGCGTACTCGGTCGGCCTGCGCAAGAACGGCGTGCTGCGCCTCGTCCTGCTGCCGCAGGCGGTCACCGTGATGATGCCGGCGATCGTGAGCCAGCTCGTGGTGCTGCTCAAGGACACCGCGCTCGGCTTCATCATCGCCTACGGCGAGCTGCTGCAGGCCGGCTTCAAGCAGGTGCCCGCCAACTACGGCAACAACATCATCCCGGCGGGCATCGTCGTCGGGATCATCTACATCGGGATCAACATGTCGGTGAGCCGCCTGGCGACCCTGCTGGAGCGCCGCAGCCGCCGCAGCCGCAAGACCGCCGCCAAGACCATGGGCGGCGACGTCGGCATGCCGGCCGGGCCCGGCATGGTGACGGCGGGCGAGATCGGATCTGGCCCGGTCTAAGGCCGTCACGTTCGAATCCGTCCGAAGGGGCGCCGCCGGGGACCCGGCGGCGCCCCTTCACCGTCCACGATGCCGGACGCTGGTGTTACCGGTGGGTCGCCCGGTGACCGGCTTGTATCTTTCCGAATTCAAACCGCCCGTCATGGCCCCAACCGATCCCCGTATGCGGGACGATTCCTGGTATGACCGCTCGTGCGACCCTTCCCTACGGCTCCTGGCCCTCACCCATCTCTGCGGCCGATGTCGCCCGCGCCCGGCTGCGCCTCAGTTTCCCCACTGTCGCGGGCGATGACGTGTGGTGGCAGGAGACCCGGCCCGAGGAGGGCGGGCGGACCACGGTCATCCACCTCAACGGCGGTCACCGGACGGAGCTGCTGCAGGCCCCCTGGGACGCCCGGACCCGCGTGCACGAGTACGGCGGACGGTCCTACCTGGCCGTCCCCACCGCCGAGGGCCAGTCGATCGTCTTCTCCAACTACGAGGACCAGCGCCTCCACCGGCTCGACGCGGGCGACCCGAAGCCGTACCCGCTGACCCCGGAGCCGGCCGTCCCGGCGGGCCTGCGCTACGCCGACTACGTCCTGTCCCCCGACGGCACCGAGATCTGGTGCGTGTGCGAGGGCCACATCGCGGCGCCGTCCGAGGGCGAGGAGGGCGTCGCCGGGATCCGGCGCGCCATCGTG
Source organism: Actinomadura rubrisoli (assembly GCF_004349215.1). GTDB lineage: Bacteria > Actinomycetota > Actinomycetes > Streptosporangiales > Streptosporangiaceae > Spirillospora > Spirillospora rubrisoli. Next base: position 21,249 of record NZ_SMKU01000110.1, read on the forward strand.
GCCGTCCCCCTGGACGGGCGCGCCGCGGAGGACGCGGGCGCCATCCGCGAGCTGGTGACCGGCGCCCACTTCTACGCCGGCCCCGCGCCGTCCCCCAGCGGCGGCCACCTGGCCTGGGTGCAGTGGAACCACCCGCGGATGCCCTGGGACGGCACCGAACTGCGCGTGGCGGTCATCGAGGACGGCAAGACGGTCGCGCCCCGCACCGTCAAGGGCGGCCTCACCGAGTCGGCCGTGGCGCCCCTGTGGCGCGACGACGAGTCCCTCTACGTCATCTCCGACTGGCCGGGCTGGTGGAACATCTACCAGGTCGGCCTGCACGGGGAGTCCCCGCAGGCGCAGTACCCGGCCGAGGAGGAGTTCACCGGCCCGCTGTGGCAGCTCGGCGGCATGCCGTACGCGCTGCTGGGCGACGGGCGCCTCGCCGTCCTGCACGGCGAGGGCGACCTGCGCCTCGGCATCTACGACCCGGAGACGCTGGACCTCATCGACCTGGAGGTCCCCTACGAGCACTGGCTGCCGCAGCTGTCGGCCGACGGCACCACCATCGTCGGCATCGGCGGCGGCCCGGACGTCCCGCCGTCCGTGGTGCGCATCGACACCACCACCGGCCGCGTCGAGGGCCTGCGCCGCGAGCTGCCCGAGCTCCCCGACGTCGCCTACCTGTCCAGGCCCCGCGCGGAACGCCTCGAAGGGCCGTTCGGACGCCCCGTCCACGCCTACGTGTTCCCGCCCACCAACCCGGACGCCGTCGCCCCCGAGGGCGAGCTACCGCCGTACGTGGTGTTCGTGCACGGCGGCCCCACCGGCCGCGTCTCCAAGGTCCTCGACCTGGAGCGGGCGTACTTCACCAGCCGCGGCATCGGCGTCATCGACGTCAACTACGGCGGCTCCACCGGCTACGGCCGCGCCTACCGCGAACGGCTGCGCCGCCAGTGGGGCGTAGTGGACGTGGAGGACGCTATCGCCGCGGCCCAGGCCCTCGTAGAGGGCGGCATAGCCGACCCCGCGCGCCTGGCGATCCGGGGCGGCTCCGCAGGCGGCTGGACGACGCTCGCAGCGGTCACCCAGACCGACCTGTTCAAGGCCGCCACGTCCTACTTCGGAATCAGCGACCTGCAGAGCTTCGCCGAGGCCACCCACGACTTCGAGTCGCAGTACCTGTTCGGCCTGATCGGTCCCCTGCCCGGCTTCGAACGCGCCTACGAGGAGCGCTCGCCCCTGAACCACCCCGACCGAACGGCCTGCCCCGTACTCCTCCTGCAAGGGCTGAACGACCCGGTGGTGCCCCCCGACCAGTCCGAACGGTTCGCGGTGGCACTGGCCGCCAAGAAGATGCCGTACGCCTACCTCACCTTCGAAGGCGAGTCCCACGGCTTCCGCCGGGCGGGCACCGTCATCGCATGCCTGGAGGCCGAACTGGCGTTCTACGGCCAGACCCTCGGCTTCCAACCACGCGGCGTCGACCCGATCGACCTGACAGTCGGCTGACCCCGGACACCCGTCGACATGGGACGTGGGACCGGGTGGGTGTGGCCTTAGCGGGCGAACTCGATCGCGCGGGATTCTCGTACCACCGTCACGCGGATCTGGCCGGGGTAGGTCAGCTCGTCCTCGACTTGCTTGGCGATGTCGCGGGCGATGACCTGCGCCTGGATGTCGTCGACCGAGTCGGGCTTCACCATCACCCGGATCTCCCGGCCCGCCTGCATCGCGAAGACCTTCTCCACGCCCTCGTGCCGGTCGCGGGCGATCTCCTCCAGCCGCTCCAGCCGCTTGACGTAGGCCTCCAGGGACTCGCGGCGCGCGCCCGGACGGCTGCCGCTGACGGCGTCCGCGGCCTGGGTGAGGACCGCCTCCACCGTGCGGACCTCGACCTCGTTGTGGTGCGCCTCGATGGCGTGCACGACGTCCTCGTCCTCGCCGTAGCGGCGTGCGATCTCCGCGCCGATCAGCGCGTGGCTGCCCTCCACCTCGTGGGTGAGGGCCTTGCCGATGTCGTGCAGCAGCGTGCACCGCTTGGCGATCTCGGCCGGCAACCGCAGCTCGCTCGCCATGACCCCGGCGATGTGCGCGGACTCGATGAGGTGCTTCAGGACGTTCTGTCCGTACGACGTCCGGTACCGCAGTTGGCCGAGCAGGGCGATGAGCTCGGGGTGCATGTCCGCGATGCCGACCTCGACCAGGGCGTCCTCGCCGGCGCGCACGCACAGCTGCTCCACGTCGCTCTTGCTGCGCTCGTAGATCTCCTCGATGCGCTGCGGGTGGATCCGCCCGTCCAGGACGAGCTTCTCCAGGGTCAGCCTCCCGACCTCCCGGCGCACGGGGTCGAAGCAGCTGAGCAGCACCGCCTCTGGCGTGTCGTCGATGATGAGGTTCACGCCCGTGGTCGTCTCGAACGCCCGGATGTTGCGGCCCTCGCGCCCGATGATGCGGCCCTTCATCTCGTCGCTCGGCAGGTGCAGCACCGACACGACCGACTCGGCCGTCTGCTCGCTCGCGACCCGCTGGATCGCCAGCGTCACGATCTTGCGGGCGCGCTTGTCGCCCTCGGAACGCGCCGAGTTCTCGATCTCCCGGATGATCGGGATGGCCTCCCGCTTGGCCTGGTTCTCGATCGCCGCGACCAGTTCCCCTTTGGCCTGCTCGGCGGTGAGCCCCGCCGCCCGCTCCAGCACCTGGCGGCGCTCGTCCTCGACCTTGGCCAGTTCCTGCTTGCGCGCCTCCAGCGTGCGCTTGGTCTCGGCGAGCCGGCCCGACCACTCCTCCAGGCGCCGGACCTCGCCGTCCAGGCGCTGCTCCCGCTCGGCGAGGCGCGCTTCACGGCGCTCCAGATCCTCTCTGAGGGTCCGCAGGTCGCCGCGGAGGGCCCGGCCCTCCTTCTCCAGCTCCTCGCGCGTCGTGGAGGCGATCTGCCGCGCCTGCCGTTCGGCCTTTTCGAGGACCTCCTGGGCGTCCAGCTTGGCCTTGGAGCGGACCTCGTCCGCCTCGCCCTGTGCCCGGGACATCTCCGCCGCGGCCCTTCCCGGCAGGCCTGGGCGCCGGAGGACGACGATGACGAGAGCGGCCAGGGTCACCAGCAGTGCTGCACCCAGCAGGACGCTCTCCATGAGGCAGTTCCTTCCTCGCCGCGGGCCCCGCCGGGAGTCGGGGCCCTGCCATGCGAGGACTTACTCGCGCCCCGTCGGGCGACCGGGTACACGACATCGCCGGGCCGCGCGGCGCGCGCTCCGGTGACTCGGCCGGAATCGGTCGACGAACGTGTCCTTTATGCCTCTCAGCTGCCTGAACGTGCTCGGCCGTATAACGATCCGCGAGACGCGGAGTAACTCCTCACTGCCGTAACGGTAAGCGGCATGGAGGTAATGAGCAAGCAAACCCCGGGCATTCCGGACTAACCGAACGACGGCGTGAGTACTTCCTTACCGGGGGATCTTGACCTCGGCACCCCCGGCGACCTGCCACGTTATGGACCTGTCCAAGTCAGATCAGGGTCAGCCCGGGGTCAGCGCTCCCGTCATTCTCCGGCGTGTCGCCTGCCGTTCACCTGGAGGCCCCCGCAGGGCTGCGCAAGGGCTCCGTGGAAGGCGGTCAGTCGAAGGACGGCGGCTCGGAGAGGTCGCCCAGGTCGGTGCCCTCTTCGGCGAGGGCCTCCTTGACCACGCGGTACGACAGGCCCGGTGAGTAGCCCTTGCGGGCGAGCATGCCGACCAGGCGCCGTGTGCGCTTGGCGGGGTCGAGCCCCTGGGTGGCGCGGAGCTTGCGGGCGATGAGGGTGCGTGCGGTCTGTTCCTCCTGATCGGGGGCCAGCGACTCGACCGCGTCGTTGACGGTCTCGTTGTCGACGCCGCGCCGGCGGAGCTCGGCGGCGAGGGCGCGCTTGGCCAGGCCCCGGCCGTTGTGGCGCGTCTGGACCCATGCCTGGGCGAACGCCTCGTCGTCGATGAGGCCGACATCCGTGAAGCGGGACAGGACGCGTTCGGCCACGTCGTCGGGGACGTCCTTGCGCCGCAGGGCGTCCGCGAGCTGCGAGCGGGTGCGGGGCGACGAGGCCAGCAGGCGCAGGCAGATCTCCCGCGCCATCGCCTCGGGATCCATCGACCGCTTGCCGGCGGACGCCGACCGGCCGCCGGCCCGCCCCTCGGTGGTCGGTTGCCCGGCCGCCGGTTGCCCGGTGGTCGGTTGCCCGGTGGTCGGTTGCCCGGTGGTCGGTTGCCCGGTGGACGGTTGCCCGGTGGACGGTTGCCCGGTGGACGACCCCGTGGCGGCCGGTTCTCTGGTGCCGGGGTCCTTGCTTGCGGGCTGCTCGCGGGTCGGGGAGCGATTGGGGGACGAGCCGCCGCCCTGGCCGGTGTCGAAGGCCCACGGGTCGTTGGGACGGTCGCGCGACGGGCGCGTCATGGGGCGGCCCGGAGGCGGGCCCGGGTGAGGCGGGTGCCCACAGGAGCGGCGGCGCCATCGGGGAAGGTCCGTCCACCGGCAGGCCGGTGCCGGGTAAGGCGCCGCCGCCCTACACACGAGATCATCGCTTACTCGTCGTCAAGAGTCACCCGTATCAAGGGATTCATCGTCAGGAATCGACCGACTTGGCCGCCTTGGCGGTCTTTTTGCCGTTGGTGGAAGCGGCGGCCTTCGCCACGGCCGGGGCGGGGGCCGGGGC
>NZ_SMKU01000111.1 GCF_004349215.1 Actinomadura rubrisoli
GTGCCCCGGGACGGCCCGGCCTCCTCCGCCAGCACGTCCGTGATGGCGATCATCGAGGTCAGCGGCGTGCGCAGCTCGTGGGACACGTCCGCGACGAACCGGCGGGACGCGTTCTCCATCGCGCGCAGCTCCGTCACCGTCCGCTCCAGCGCCTCGGCGGTGCGGTTGAACGTGCGGGCCAGGTCGGCCAGCTCGTCGCGGCCCCGCACCGCCACCCGCGTCTCCAGCTCGCCGTCGCCGAGGGCGCGGGCCGCCGCGCCGAGGCGCCGCACCGGGCGCAGCACCTGGCGGGTGGCCAACAGCGCGAGGCCGAGCGCGGGTAGCAGCGCCAGCGCGTTCTCGATCACCAGCGCGCGGGTGAGCAGCGCGAGGTCGGCGGCCTCCCGGTGCAGGTTGGCCGTGACGAACACCATCGGCGGCGTCGTGCGCCACGGCTCGTCCACCGTCGTCCGGTAGCCGGTGACGTGCGCGCCGACCAGCAGGTACGGGGTGCCGCCGCGGGTCACGCGCTGGAAGACCACCCCGCGCAGCGCGCGCTTCGCGAACTGCTCGCCGACGGGCACGTCGAGCATGTCGGCGGCCGGCAGCTCGACGTGCCCGTCGAGCCGGACGCGCACGGCCACCGCCTTGCGCCCCGGCGGCCCGGCGAGCGCCTCCTCCAGCTCGGCGCCGATCGTGATCCCGGTGTCGGGGGGCAGCTCGGGCGGGACCTGCCGCGCGAGCGTCTGCCGGACGTCGGTGAGCACCGCGTCCTGGGCGCGCTGCAGCATCGCGCGGCGCAGCAGCACGTAGGAGATGCCGGACGCGAGGACCGAGGCCAGCAGCGCCACCGCCGTGAACGCCGCCGCGAGCCGCGCCCGCAGCCCGGTGAACCACCGGCTCCCGACCTCCTCGCCGCGCCACCGCACCCGGCGGCGGAGACCCGCGATCACGGCGCGACGAACCGGTAGCCGAAGCCCCGCACGGTCTCGATCAGCCGCGGCTCGGCGGGCTCGTCCTCGATCTTGGCCCGGACGCGCTGGACGCAGGCGTCCACCAGCCGCGAGTCGCCCGGGTAGGTGTGCTCCCACACCTCCGACAGCAGGTGCTGGCGCGTCAGCGCCTGCCCGGGGCGCCGCGTCAGCTCCAGCAGCAGCCGCAGTTCGGTCGGGGTGAGCCGGATGTCGCTCCCGGCCTTGGTGACCCTCAGCGAGGACCGGTCGATCACGAGGTCGCCGTAGGCGGACCGGTCGAGCCGGGTCTGGTCGGCGCGGCGCAGCACGGCCCGGATCCGGGCGTCCAGGACGCGCGGCTCGACGGGCTTGACCACGTAGTCGTCGGCGCCCGCCTCCAGGCCGAGCACCACGTCGAGGTCGTCGCCGCGCGCGGTGAGCAGGATCACCGGCAGCGCGTCCTCGCGGCGGATGCGGCGGCACACCTCGATCCCGTCGATGCCCGGCAGCATCACGTCCAGGATGACGATCTCGGGACGCCGCGCCCGCAGCGCCTCCAGGCCGTCCTCGCCCGTCGCCCGCGAGGTCACGCTGTGCCCCTGGCGGGTGAGCGCCAGCTCCAGCGCCGTGCGGGCCGACGGATCGTCCTCGACGAACAGAATGCTGACCACCTGGACATTATCGGCCACCCACGGCGCCTCCCCCGGTCGTGTCACAAGATCCGGACATTTGCCGGACAAGATCATGACAGCCCGCCGGGACCGTTGGGCACATGACGCTCGCCATCGTCCCACCCCGGCAATCCGCCCCGCCCGCGGCCGCGCGGGCGGCCCGGCGATGGCCCGTCGCTCTGCCGTGGCTGCTGGCGGCGGGCACGCTCGCGCAGCTGTGCGTCCGGGTGTGGTTCGCCCGCGCGCGGACGGCCCCGGCGGCCAACCCGGACGAGACCGGCTACCTCCTCGCGGCCCGCTGGCTCGCCGGCGGGCCCGGCGGCGACCTGTCGGGCAACACCTTCTACCAGGGCGGCTACCCGCTCCTGCTGAGCCCGGCGTACTGGTTCAGCCACGACCCGACGACCGTCTATACGACCGTCATGGTGATCAACGCGGTGCTCGGCGCGGCGCTGTTCCCCCTGGGCTACGCGGCGGCGCGCCGGTTCGGGCCGGCCCGCCGCACCGCACTGCCGCTGGCCTGGGCGGCCGCGCTGCTGCCCGCCACCACGTTCTTCGGCGCGTTCGTGCTCGCCGACGCGGTGCTGCCGACGCTCGTCCTCGGCTGGCTGCTGGCGCTGGACCGCTTCGCGCGCGAAGGCCGGACGCGGGACGCCGCCGCCGCGAGCCTCCTCGTGGCGTACACGGCGGCCGTCCACACGCGCGGCGCGGTCCTGCTGGCGGTCCACCTCGCCGCGCTGGCCGTCCTCGTCCTGATCGCCCTCAGCGGCCTGCCCGCGCGGAGCGTCCGCTGGAGGGGACCCGCCGCGTTCCTGGAGCGCCTGGCCGGGACGCGCAAGGCGCTGCCGGGGCCGCGCGCCGCGCTGGCCGGGCTCGCCGTCACCGTCGCGGGGTACGCGGCGGGCTCGGCGCTCAACGGACGGCTGCGCGCCGAGCTCTACCCCGGCGGCGTCCGCGATCTGGCGGCGCTCCTGGGGACGCGCCTCACCACGCTCGACGGCCAGGCGTGGGCGGTGTCGGGCGCGGTCGGCCAGATCTGGTACCTGATCGTCAGTACGTGGGGCCTGGCGGGGGTGGGGATCGTCGCGGTGGCGGCGTCCCTGTTCCGCCGCCGGACCCCGGCGCCCACCCGGGTGATGGCGGCCGTCCTGCTCGCCGCCACCCTCGGCGTCGCCTACGCCTCCTCGTCCGCGCTGCCCGACGAGCACCGCGTGGGCAACTTCGCCTACGGCCGCTACCTGTCCCTGCTCGCCCTCGTGTACGCGCTCGCCGGGGCGGCGGCGCTGCTGCGTCCCGGCGCCCGCGCGGCGGCGCGGCGTGCCCTCGGGGCGCTGGTCGTGCTGGCGGGGGCGGGCGTCTGGGTGACCGTCTACGCGGGAGATCGGCTGCGCACCCACCAGTTCATCGGGTTCGACTTCCCCGAGACCTCGTTCCTGACCGGCGACCGCACCGCCTTCCACCTCACCGAGGCGTCGTTCGCCGCGGCGGGGCTGCTGTGCGGGCTCCTCGCGCTGAGCAGGCTCCGGCGGCCGCATGCCGCCGCCGCGGTGGCCGTCGCCCTGACCGGGATCAACCTGGCGGCGATGACGTTCATCATGGGGCCGTCCCCCCAGCGCGTCCGGCCCGCCTCCCCGCTGCCCGGCCCGGCCTCGGGCGGCGTGGTCATGGACCGCACGCTCGACTGGCGCATCCGGACCATGCTGGCCTACCCGACATGGTGGACCCGGATCGGCTGGACGGACATCCGCCAGGACCGTCCGCCCGCGCCCGGCGTCTGCACCGTCGTGGTCCCGCTGCCGAAGGGGACGCGGGCGGAGGCGTCGTGGCCCGCGCATCCGGAGGGCTGGCGGCCCCACGCGAACGAGACGTGGTCGATCGGCTGGGTCGTCTGGCGGTCCCCGTCCTGCGCGGGCTAGAAGGCCGGTGAACGCCGAAGGGTCACGGTGAACGGGGCGCGGGGTCGCGGCGCAGGCCGTCCAGCACCACCCGGGCGAGAGCGTCGTCGGCCCGCGCGCCCGGACGGCAGACGACCGTGCTGAACAGCTCGACGACCTCCCTCGGCGCGATGTCGCGGCGCACCGTGCCCTCGCCCTGCGCCCGCCGGGCGAGGTCCTCCAGGAGGCCGTCGACCTCGGCCTGGAGTTCCCGCCGCTCCGCCGGCGCGGCGTCCTCCTCGGCCAGCGCCTTGATGAGGGCGAACGGCTGCCCCGCGCAGTAGGCGACGAGCCGCTCCAGCACCTGTCCGCGCGGGACGTCCAGCGCCTCGAGCGCCCGCACCTCGGCCCGCAGGTCCTGGAGCGCGCCGACGGCGATCTCCTCCACGAGGGCCCGCCGGTCGGGGAAATGCCGGTAGAGGGTCCCGACGCCGAGGCCCGCCGCGCGCGCGATCTCCTCCATCGCCGCGCCCGGACCCCGCTCGGCGAACAGCCCGAGCGCCGCGTCGATGATCCGCTCGCGGTTGCGCCGCGCGTCGGCTCGCACCCGTGCTCCCCTCCCGAGACAACCGGAACCTCTCGTTCAGGTTACTCTGGCCATGGAACGGAACCGGAAGATCCGATTCATCTTGGAGTGATCATGCGCATCGGACTGTTCGCGCTCGCCGGGGGCGCCCCGCTGGACGAGCTCGCCGCGCAGGCGCGCGCGGCGGCCGGCCTGGGGCTGGACAGCGTGTTCTTCGGCCATATGAACGGCTGGGACGCGCTCATGACGGCGACGTTCGCGGGCCGCGAGGCGCCCGGGATCGAGGTCGGCACCGCCGTCCTGCCGACCTATCCCCGGCACCCCCTCGCCCTGGCGAGCCAGGCGCTCACCGCGCAGGCCGTCACCGGCGGCCGGTTCACGCTCGGCGTCGGGCCGAGCCACGCGTCGATCATCGAGGACGGGCACGGGATCCCCTACGAGCGGCCCGCCCGGCACGTCCGCGAGTACCTGACGGCCCTACGGCCGCTGCTGCGCGGGGAGGAGGTCGATTACAAGGGCACGACGCTGGCCGCCGCGGGCACGATCGTGGCGCCGGGCGCGGCCCCGCCACCGGTGATCGTCTCGGCGCTCGGCCCCGCGATGCTGAGGGTGGCGGGCGAGCTGGCCGACGGCACGGTGACCACCTGGACGGGCGCGGGCGCGATCGCCGACCACATCGTCCCGGCCATCACCAAGGCCGCGGACGCGGCGGGACGGCCCGCCCCGCGCGTCCTGGCGGGCGTCATCGCGGCCCTCACCTCCGACCCGGACGGCGTGCGGCGCGACCTGGCCGAGCAGCTCGGCTTCGCCTCCGCGTTCCCCGGCTACCGGGCGATCCTCGACCGGCAGGGCCTGTCCGGCGTCCATGAGACGGTCATCGCGGGCGACGAGCGGGAGGTCGAGCGGGGCCTTCGCCGCTTCGCCGACGCAGGCGCCACCGACCTGCTGGTCAGCCCCTGGGGCGCCCCGGACGACCAGGCCCGCCTCCTGGCCCTGGCCGCCACCCTCCGCTGACCCGGGCGGCGGTCAGCGGAGGCGGTCGATGATCGGGCCCAGGGCGTCCATGAAGGGCGAGTGCACCGTGATGTAGGAGAAGCCGAACCGCTCGCGGCCCTCCCGGAGCCGCTCGGCGATCTGGGCCTCGGTGCCGATGAGCACGAACGGCGTGTCGAGGATCTCTTCGGTGGTCAGGTTCCGCAGCTGCGCGGCGCCGAGCCGCTCGGCCTCGGCGCGCCGGTCGCCGGTCACCGCCACATGCTGGACCAGCAGGTTCCACTCCAGCCCGTCCGCCCGCTCCCCCGCCTGCTCGCGGACGAACCGGACCCGCTCCCCGGCCTGCTCGGCCGTGCACAGGTCGAAGGTGCCGGGCGGCGCGCCTTTGGCCTGCCGGACCCCGGCGATCCCGACGATGTCGGCGTACCGGGCGGCGGCGCGCAGAACCGTGTCGCCGGTGCCGCCGACCAGCAGCGGCGGACCCGTCCCGCCGAACCCGGACCGCTGCACCGGGGTGAGGCCGGCCAGCCCGTAGTGCTCGTCCACCGCCCTGCGCTCGGCGTAGCCGGACGCGCCGAACAGCCGCCCCAGCTCCTCGATCGTCTCGACCAGCCGGCCGGCCCGGGCGCCGAACGGCTCCCAGGGGAGCCCCGCCGCGTCGAACTCCCACTTCATGTGCCCCGCGCCCAGGCCGAGCTCCAGCCGCCCGCCCGTCAGGCGGTCGGCGGTGGCGACCTCGCGCGCCAGCAGGTGCGGGTTCCAGAAGCCGGCGTTCAGGACGAACGTCCCGACGCGCAGCCGCTCGGTCGCGTCGGCGGCGGCGACCAGCGTCGGGAACGGCGCGGGCGAGCCGAGATGGTCGGGGACGAGAGCGGTGTCGTAGCCGTACCGCTCGGCCCGGCGGCACTGCTCGGCGAAGCCCTCGCGGGAGGCGATGTCGAAGACGTTGAACCCGAAGCGGAAGTCCCTCATGGGCACGATCCTGCCCCGGATCCGCCGTCCGGTCAGCCGGGGACGATGAAACCCGTCTCGTAGGCGAGGATGACCGCCTGCGTGCGGTCGCGGGCCTGGAGCTTGCCCAGGATGTTGCCGACGTGCGTCTTGACCGTCTGCGGGCTGACGAACAGCTCCTGCGCGATCTCGGCGTTCGACCGGCCCTTGGCCATGAGCCGCAGCACGTCCGCCTCCCGCTCGGTGAGCCGGCCGTGCCAGCGGGCCGCCGCCCCGGCGCCCGCGGACGGGGCGTGCGCCGCCGCCAGCGCCCGGATCGCCGCGGGGAACAGCAGGCTGTCGCCGTGCGCCACCATCCGGATCGCCTGAAGGATCTCCTCGGGCCTCGTCCGCTTGAGCAGGAAGCCGTGCGCGCCCGCCTTGAGCGCGTCGTAGACGTACTCGTCGTTCTCGAACGTGGTGACGACGATGATGCGCGGCGGCTCCGGGACGGTGCCGAGGATGTGCCGGGTGGCCTGGATGCCGTCGAGCCTCGGCATCCGCACGTCCATCAGGACGACGTCGGGGCGCAGCCGGGACACCTCGCCCGGCACCTCCGCCCCGTCCGACGCCTCACCGACCACCGTCAGATCGTCCTCGGCGTTGATGATGGCCGCGAGCCCGGCCCGGATCAGCCGTTCGTCGTCAACCAGCAACACCTTCACCGTCATCCTCCGGACCTTAGCGGCAGCGACACTTCAACGCGCCAGCACTCCTCGTCGGGACCGGCGGCCATGGCGCCGCGCAGCACCGTGACGCGCTCGCGGATCCCGTTCAGCCCGCGCCCGCCGCCGTGGCCCGCGCCCGGTCCCTCGGGCGCGCCGAGCGGGTTGCTCATCTCCATCCGCAGCCGGTCCCCCTCCACGTGCAGGCGCAGCCGCACCGGGACCTTCCCCGCGTGCCGCAGCGCGTTCGTCAGCCCCTCCTGGACGATCCGGTACGCCTCGCGCGAGACGGCGGCGGGCACGTGCTCCACGTCCGGGTCCACCTCCGAGTCGAGCTTCACCCCGGCGATCCGCGTCTGCTCCAGCAGCCGGCCGAGGTCCTTCAGCGTGGGCTGCGGGGCCGTGCGGGACGGGTCGTCCCGCAGCAGTCCCAGGACGTGGTCGAGGTCCTCCAGCGCGGCGCGGGCGGACTCCTCGATCGCGCCGAGCGCCTCCCGCGCGAACGCGGGGTCGCTGTCGAGCACCCGCCCGGCCGCCCCGGCCTGGAGGGTCACCACGCTCAGCGCGTGCCCCACCGAGTCGTGCAGCTCGCGGGCCAGCCGGTTCCGCTCGGCGAGCTTGACGGCGCGCGCCTGCATGTCGGCGAGCCGCTCGGCGGCGGACGGCCCGAGGAACCGCGGGGCCAGCCGGGCCAGGAGGGCACCGGCGGCCACGATCACGGCGAGCAGCAGGGCCAGCGCCGCCAGGCCCGCGACCGGCGCCGGCCACTGGTGCCAGGTGTCCTGCCAGCCCCAGGCGTCCAGAAACCCGGCGTCCCAGTCCACGGTGGGCGCCAGGAGCAGCACGAAGGCGAACGGCGGCACCGCCAGGCTCAGCCCGCTGACCACGACGCCCACGTACAGGTGCAGCGCGAACCACGCCCCGGTGCGGACACGGCTCTCCCAGGACCGGGACGAGCCGGGGACGAGCGCCGCGGCGGGACCGCCCAGCAGCTCCTTGGCGAGGGAGATCTCCAGCAGCCGCACGGTCGGGACGAGACCGGTGACGAACGTCGCCGCGCCCGGCACGGCGAGCAGCAACAGCAGGCCCTTCACGACCGGGTCGCCGATCGACAGCAGGGGGGCCAGGCTGATCGCGAGGAACCAGTAGGGCATGAGCAGCGCGCCGCCCACGACCAGGTGGGCCCATCGCCGCCAGGTCGTGCGCTCGATCAGCGGGCGCAGAACGCGGGTCACGCTCCGATCCTGGCAGATCCGGGTGCCCCGCCACTCCCCCGCGCGAGGGAGAAGGCCATGGTCAGGAGGGGGACGTGCCGCCCTGCTCGCCCGCGAGCCGGTCCTTGTCGTCGCGGTCCTTGCCGGCCGGGCCCTTCGCGGCCCGGTCCCGCTCGGCGAGCTTGGCGAGCCGCGCGTTGTAGACGGCCAGCTCGTCCTGCGCCGGGTCCCCTCCGGGCGCCCCGGCGCGGTCGGCCTTGCGGTCCATGCGGCGGGCCTGCCGCTGGTCGTCGAAGTACCACTGGAACGCCAGGACGATCAGGACGATGAACGTGGGGATCTCGCCGAAGCCCCAGGCGATCGCGCCGCCGGTGTGCTGGTCCTGGAGGGTCGGGACGCCCCACGGCGGATGGACGGCGTTGTACCAGCCGCGCGCCAGCGCCTGGCTCAAGTTCATCAGCGCGATGCCGAAGAACGCGTGGAACGGCATCGTGACGAACAGCAGCAGGAGCCGTCCCGGGTAGGGCAGCTTCTTCGGCGCCGGGTCGACGCCGAGCAGCACCCAGAAGAACAGGCAGCCCGCGAGCAGGAAGTGCAGCATCATCGCGATGTGCCCGAGGTGGCTGCGCATCGCGGACTCGAACAGCGACGTGAAGTACAGCGCGAACGTGCTCGCCACGAAGATGATCGTGGCGACGGCGGGGTGGGCGATGAACGCGGTGTAGCGGCTGTGCAGCGCGGCCGTCAGCCACTCGCGGGGCCCGCGGTCGCCGCGGATCCGCGCGGGCTTCAGCGCGCGCAGCGCCAGCGTCACCGGGGCGCCGACGACCAGGAAGATCGGCGTCAGCATGTTCAGCACCATGTGCTGGGCCATGTGGACGCTGAACAGGAAGGGCGCGTACTTGCCGATGCCGCTCTCGGTCACGATCACGATGGACAGCAGCCCGACGAGCCAGGAGGCGGTGCGGCCGAGCGGCCAGGCGTCCCCGCGCCGCCGCAGCCGGACGACCGCGCCGAGGTAGAGCCCGCCGAGCGCCGCGACCAGCACGGCGAAGAACAGGTCGAACTGCCACAGAGTCAGCAGCCGCACGGGATTGATCTCCGGCGGCATGTCGTAGCCGACGAGCGCCTTGACCGGGGTCTCCTCCCCGGCGGGGGCGGGCGGCGCGGTGCGGGCCAGCGCCACGGCGAGGCCCATGGTGGCCGCCATCACGGCCACCTCGACGCTCGCCAGGCGCGTGAACGACCACGGCTTGCGGTCGGCCAGCGCGGGCAGCGTCCGCTCGCGGTGCCACCAGCCGAACCAGCCGAGCGCGGCGAAGAAGGCGATCTTGCCGAGCGCGAGGCGCCCGTAGTCGGTGCTCAGCAGCTCCGCCGGGTCGGGCAGCCGGGCGATCACGTTGACCAGGCCGCTGGCGCCGACGATGACGTAGCACCACAGGGCCATCCGGCTGAACCGGTCGGCCATGACGGGCAGCTTGTCGCGCCCGAGCAGGGCGTGGACGCCGACGATGGCGAGGCCGCCGACCCAGGGGGCGATCGCGGCCACGTGCAGCGCCACGCCCGTCACCGCGACGGAGTGGTTGGCCGCCGACGCCGAGTGCCCCGTCAGCGGCGGCGGCAGCAGCGCGACGCCGGCCATGGCCAGCAGCCCGAACGCGGCGGCGGGCGTCGTGGTGGTGCGGGCGAGCAGCGCCACGACCACGGCGAGCAGCACCACCAGCATCAGCGCGGTGCCCTGCGGCAGGGACCCGACGTAGCTGCTCAGCTCACTGCCGGTGAGGACCTCCCCGACCGGCTGGCCGAGCACGTCGGCGACGGTGAACACCAGGGTGGCGGCCGCGGCGGCGGCCCAGGCGGCGGCGAGCCAGGACGCGGCGCGCAGGTAGCCGACCGCGTCGTCCGACAGCCGGCCGGCGCCGCGCCCGCCCTCCAGCGGGAGCAGCGCGGCCGAGGCCAGCAGGGCGCCGACGGTCAGCGCGGCCGCCAGGTCCATCGCCGCCCGCGAGGCGGGCAGCCCCCACCGGGTGACGACGCCCGCGTCGCCCAGCCCGGGGATGACCTTCTCGGTCACCGAGCCGCCGAGGACCAGCCCGGCCACCAGGACCGCGGCGGCCGCGACCCCCGCGACCGCGGCGGTCCGCGCGACGGCCAGGCTGCCCCTATTCACCGCTGCCGGCCACTCCGTGCTTGCGCTTGGCCCGGAACACGATGGCGACGCCGATGCCGATCCCGACGAGCACGCCGGCGCCGACCAGAACCCACAGGACGGTCCCGGACCCGGAGTCCTTCTTCTTCTTGGACTTCGCGGCCGCCTTCTGCTGGTCGATCGCGAGCGGCTTCTCGTCGGTGGTGGCGGCGTCGCCGGTCTGCTCCTGCGCCACCGGGCCGCCCCCGGGCGCCGCGCTGGGCGTGCCGCCGTCCCCGGTCGCGGTGAAGGTCAGGGCCTCGCTCTCCACGGGGTGCCCGTCCTCGCCGACCACCCGGTAGGACACCGTGTAGGACCCGGCGGGCAGCGCACCCGCGAGCTTCTGCGTCACGGTCGTGCCCGCGGTCTCGGCCTTGCCCGCCTGGAACGTCTTCTTCTTCTCGTCCCGGACGACGACCCGGGCGAGGCTGATCTTGTCGCTGAAGACCAGCTTCACCTCCGTCACGGGACCGGCGGTGGCGCCCTTGCCCGGGGTGCTGCTCACCAGCCGCGTGTGGGCGAGCGCAGGCGTGGCGGTCACCGCACCAAGGGCAAGAGCGAGAACGGCGACAAAGCCGAGACGGCGAGGCGTGATGATCTTCATAGGTAGCCGGGATCTCCAGTAGCGTCAAGGGGGTGGCGTCCTAGCCTATTGCAGTGCCCTCGGCGTCGGGCCTTGGCGGCCCTCCTTCAACGGGCACTGCGGCGATCGCTGCATCGCTCCGACTCGCCTAGCGGCTCGCTACGCGATCAGTTGCTCGCAGGCTCGCAACTGGCTTCGCACGCGATCGCAACGCTGAGGTCGTTGACGCTTGCGGCAACTACCATCCCGGCTTACTGCAGTGCCCTCGGCGCCAGGCGCTAGAACACCCCTGCAAGGGACACCGCAGCGATCGCCGTCAGCCGAGCTGTCGACGACCCCGAGCGCCGCGATCGTGCGCAAAGCCAGCTTCGAGGAAGGTAGTTACCCCAGTGTCGACCGCCTGAGCGTTGCGATCGCGTGCGAAGCCAGGTGCGAGCGAAGCGAGAATCTGATCGCGCAGCGAGCCCCTGGGCGAGTCGGAGCGATGCTAGCGATCGCCGCAGTGCCCGCCGAAGGAAGGCGCTCTAGCGCCTGACGCCAAGGGCACTGCAATAAACACAGCCTCGTTAGCAGTCGCATCCGCAGCATTCACAGCAGTTGCAGCAGTCGCACCCGTCGCAGCCGCCGTCGCAGTGGCGGGTGCACCAGCAGCGGTCCGTGCAGGACTGGCCGTGGTGGTCGCTCCATTCGGGTTGGAAGACGCCGCAGGTGATGCAGACCACCGTCCCGGTGAGGCACGGGATGGGCCAGCCGGGGCGCCGGTCCGGCGGCCGGTGCCCGTAGTTGGGGCCGCCGCCACCGCCGCCGGGCGGGATCCAGCCCCCGCCGTAGCCGCCCTGCTGAGGCGGATGTCCGCCCTGGTGCGGGTACTGGCCGGGCGGCCCGTACGGCGGCTGCTGGCCGGGGCCGGAGGGGTAGGCGGCGAACACCCGGTCGACCGAGCGGCGCACCTCCCGGCCCAGCAGTGCCCGGACGAGCCGCGGGTTCTCCATCTCCACGTCCGCCAGTGCCAGTTTCAGCCCGTGCAGCGCGTCCTCGGCGTGGCGGCGGGCCTCGGCGGGCGCGGTGCCGGTGGCCAGGAGGGGGTTGTAGGCGCCGGACGCCGCGTCGTCCGTCACGTCCTCGACGGCGTCGATGAGGTGCGCGAGGCGGCCGAAGAAGCGGCCCGCCTCGGCGAGGGCCTCCGCGTTGTCCTCCTGGCCTGCCAGGACGGCGGTGTGCGCGAACACGGCCGCGACGGCGGTCTCCGTGGGCTCGGTCAGCTCCAGCAGCCCTAGCCCGGGGGCCGTCTCCAGGACGGGTTGGCGGGCGACCGCGTCCCGCAGTGCCGACGGGTCGAAGCCGACCGAGGCGCCCGTCCGTCCGCCCGCGGCGTCCCAGCGGTCGGCCACGCGGCCCGCGGCGGCGGCGACCAGGCGGCGCGCGTACGGGCCGTCCCCGTCGGCGACGTGGTCACGGGTCTTGCCGGCCGCGAGCAGCAGCGACGCCGCCGCCGCGAGTTGCGCGCCCTGCGCGCGCGCCGACACGACCTCGGCGGTCTTCATCCCGCGCAGCGCGCACGGCCCCGCCTTGCGGCGGGGGGACAGGTCCGGCGCCTGCGCCTCCACCAGGACCGACACCAGCAGCCCGTCGTAGTTGGTGACGAGCCGCGCGGCCTGGCCGTGCTCGGCGCGCAGGGTCAGGCACAGCCCGCACAGGTGCGCCATCCAGTCCTTGAAGAGCGACCCGCACAGGACGTGCTTGCACGGGCGTACGACACCGAACATCCCCGGACATCTCCCCACTTCAGGCGACTCGCAGCATTATTCATGGACGCGGCCGACCTTGATCCGGTTCATGGGATGTCGATATTCGGCGGCTAGACCCCTACGCAGGTGAGGGCGCGGCGGTATGCGGCCATTCGGGGCTCCCCGGCGGCGCCCGTCTCCGCCAGCACCTCGGCGAGGTCGAACCATGCCTGTGCGGCCTCCCGGGAGGACTCCATCTCCTCCAGGCAGGTGGCGGCGCGGGTGAGCACCTCGACGGCGCGCTCGTGGCGGCCGAGCCGCGCGCACGCCTCGCCGAGCACGGTCAGCGCCCCGGCGGTCGCGCGGCGCGGCGCGTCCCCGAGCAGGTCGATGGCCTCCTCGGCGAGGCGCACCGCCTCGGCGGGACGGCCGAGCGCGGTCTCGGCGTGGGCCAGCTCGGTCAGGCACCAGGCGACGTCGATCTCCCCGGCCGAGCTCGTGCTGATGTCGGCCCGCACGCGGCCGAGCAGCTCGCGGGCGCGGGCGGCCTGGTCGGGCCGGGCGCGCAGCAGCAGCCCGGCGTAGATGACGCGGAGGCGGTTGAGGTTGCGCGGGTCCTCGCCGTCGCCGGCCAGCATCAGCGCCCGCTCGGCCAGGGCGACGCCGTCCTCGTACTCGCCGCGGATCTCGGCGACGTAGGCGGCCTCCCAGTACGCCACCATCCGCGCGCGGGGGCTGCCGACCCGCTCGGCGCGCTCCACCAGCTGCGCCGCGAGCTGCCGGGCCCGGACGAGGTCGCCGCGCTCGATGAACGCGGCGAGCAGCGCCGCGCCGAGGTGGACGGCGGCGTCGGTGGAGTCGGCGCCGGTCGCGATGAGGTGGCGCAACGCGCCCTCGGCGGCCTGCACGCCCGCGCTGATGTCGCCGCGCTCGCGCAGGCAGCGGCTCAGCGCGACGTGCACCTTCGCCCAGTGGTCGAGGTCGGCCTCGGCGCTGGCCTCCTCGGTCAGCTCCAGCAGCCCGGCGATCGCCTCCTCCAGCTCGCCCGCGGCCTCCAGGGCCAGGGCGTACCCCCACCGGGCCTGGTGCAGCATCTCGGGCAGGGCCGTCGCGTCGGCGTTGGCGAGCACCTCGGCGAACCGGGCCCGCGCCTCGGCCGCCGCGCCGTTCTGCAGCGCGATCTCGGCGTAGTCGAGCGTGACGCGCAGCTCGTCCACGACGTCCTCGCTGACGCCGCTGACCAGGTAGGTCGCCGAGCAGTTCAGCTTCGCCGCCAGCAGGTCGACCACGCTCGGCGCGGGCACCCGCTTGTCGCTCTCGATCAGCGAGATGTAGCTGTCGGACAGCTCCGGGAAGGCGAGCTGCGCCTGGCTCACGCCCTGCCGGATCCGCAGGGCGCGGATGCGCTGCCCCAGTGTTTCCCGATCCATCGTCTGACCACCGCCTACAAGGTTCTCGCCGACTCGATCCTCAGTGTGCCGAGGTCCTGGCACGTCAGGCTATATCCGACCCGTCTGCTCACGCAGCGGAGACCGTGAATCACTTCGCGCCGGTGCGGCCGGCGATTCGGCACGGCGAGGCGCCGGGCGGTTACCCTGTGCTCGCCATTTCGAGATCATGCTGCTGGAAGCGGAGCGCGCGCCATGTCCCAGTCCAAGACCGTCCAGGCCGACGATCCCCCGCCCGGAGGCACGCGCGGACCGCTGGAACGGCTGTTCGACCTCACCGGGCGCCGGACGACCGTCGCGCGGGAGCTGCGCGGCGGGGTCACGACGTTCTTCGCGATGGCCTACATCATCCTGCTGAACCCGATCATCCTCGGCGGGGCGAAGGACGTGACCGGCGCGACGCTGTCGGTCCCGCAGCTGACGACGATGACGGCGCTGTCCGCGGCCGTCACGACGGTGATCATGGGCCTGGCCGGGAACGTGCCGCTCGCCCTCGCGTCGGGCCTGGGCATCAACGCGGTCGTGGCGTTCCAGGCCGCGCCGGTGATGACCTGGCCGCAGGCGATGGGCCTGGTGGTGATCGAGGGCCTGGTCATCGTGGCGCTGGCGCTCACCGGGATCCGCGAGCGGATCATGAACTCGATCCCGCTGGCGCTCAAGCACGCGATCGCGGTCGGCATCGGCGCCTTCATCGCGCTGGTCGGCCTGTACGGCGCGGGCTTCGTCACCTCCGGCGCCACCAGCCCGCCGCTGACGCTCGGCACCGGCGGGCACCTGCGGACCTGGCCGGCGCTGGTGTTCGCGTTCACGCTGCTGCTGATGATCGTGCTGTACGTGCGGCGGGTGCCCGGCGCGCTCCTGATCAGCATCGTCGCCGGGACGGTCGTCGCCGTGATCGTCCAGGAGGGCGCCGCGATCCCCAAGGGCGGCTGGGGCGTGGTCACCCCCGAGATGCCCGACAAGCTGTTCGCCGCGCCCGACTTCGGGCTGCTCGGTGAGGTGGACCTGTTCGGCGGGTTCGGGCGGGCCGGGGCCATCACCGCGCTGGTGGTGCTGTTCACGCTGGTGCTGTCGGGGTTCTTCGACGCGATGGGCACGATCCTCGGCGTCAGCGACGAGGCGGGCCTGGTGAGCGAGCGGGGCGAGGTGCCGCGGCTCGGGCGCATCCTGTCGGTGGACGGCCTGTCGGCGGCGTTCGGCGGGCTGACCAGCTCGTCCGCCAACACGGTGTTCGTGGAGTCGGCGGCCGGCGTGGGCGAGGGCGCGCGCACCGGGCTGGCCAACCTCGCCACCGGCCTGCTGTTCGCCCTGACGCTCTTCCTCACCCCGCTGGCCGCGGTGGTGCCCGCCCAGGCCGCCGCCCCCGCCCTCGTCGTGGTGGGCGCGCTGATGATGGCGCAGGTCGCGAAGGTGGACTGGGACGATCTGGAG
Source organism: Actinomadura rubrisoli (assembly GCF_004349215.1). Taxonomy (GTDB): domain Bacteria; phylum Actinomycetota; class Actinomycetes; order Streptosporangiales; family Streptosporangiaceae; genus Spirillospora; species Spirillospora rubrisoli. The sequence goes on from NZ_SMKU01000111.1 coordinate 15,303, forward strand.
CTCACGATCCCGGCGTTCCTCACCATCGTGCTGATGCCGTTCACCTACTCGATCACGATCGGGATCGGCGGCGGGATGGTCGGCTACGCGGCGATCAAGCTGGCCCTGGGCAAGTGGCGCGAGGTGTCGGTCTGGCTGTGGCCGGTGGTGGCGCTGTTCCTGGTCTTCTTCGCGATCCACCCCATCGAGCAGTGGCTGGACGTGAAGTAACCGCCCTTTCGCCGCAACTCTCCGCCGGTTCGGGAGTCTCAACCCTCGTTCCGGGTGTCAAATAGTGCCGTCATGGCGTAAGCAGAAGGTAGGGCCTTACCTCCCCGGCGTGAAAGGCGTGGCTGTGGCGTCCGCGGACTCTCCCCCCGACCCGTCCCCGCGCGGTCATGTCCTGCTGGCGCCCGACCGGTTCGCGGGGTCGCTGACCGCGGCGGAGGTGGCCGGGCACCTCGCGGCCGGGTTGCGCCGCGCCCGTCCCGGCGTCGCGCTGGTGGAGCTGCCCGTCGCCGACGGCGGGGACGGCACCGTCGAGGCCGCCGTCGCCGCCGGGTGGCGGCGGGTGGAGGTCGAGGTGTGCGGGCCGACGGGCCGTCCCGTCAACGCCCGGCTCGCGCTCAACGGCCGGACCGCGGTGGTGGAGCTGGCCGAGGCGTCCGGGCTGCGCCGCCTCCCGGACGGCAGGCCGCGGCCGCTCGTGGCCTCCAGCGTCGGGACGGGCCAGCTGCTCGGCCACGCGGTCCGGCTGGGCGCCCGCCGCATCGTGCTCGGCCTCGGCGGTGGCGCCTGCACCGACGGCGGCGCGGGCCTGGTGCAGGGCCTCGGCGGGCGGCTGCTGGACGCGCTCGGCAAGGACCTGCCGCCCGGCGGGGCCGCGCTGCGCTCGCTGCACGCCCTCGACCTGCGCGGCCTGCCGGACATGTCGGGCATCCAGGTGGTGATCGCCGGGGAGTCCGCGGGCCCGCTGCTCGGCCGGGGCGGCGCCGCCGCCGTGGACGGGCCGCGCCGGGGCGCGAGCCGCGACGAGGTCCGGCTGCTGGACGCGGGGCTGCGCCGCTGGGCCGACCTGGCCGAGGCGGCGTCCCGCCGGGCGGCCCGCGACCTGCCGGGCGCGGGGGCCTCGGGCGGCGTGGGGTTCGCCGCGCTGGCCTTCCTCGGCGCGACGATCGAGCCGGGCGCCCCGCTCATGCTCGACCTGCTCGGCATCGCCGAGCGGGCGCGCGGCGCGCACCTGGTCGTCACCGGTGAGGGCTCGCTCGACAGCCGCTCCCTGCGCGGCACCACGCCGATCGGCGTCGCGCGCGCCGCGGCCCGGGCCGGCGCGCCGGTCGTCGCGGTCGCGGGGCGGCGCGGGCTGACGGGCGAGCGGCTCCGCCGGGCGCGGATCCAGGCGGTGTACGCGCTGGACGACATCGAGCCCGACATCGAGCGCCGCCGCCGCCGGGCCGGGGCGCTGCTGGAGCAGTTGACGGTCGCAATCGCCGACGAGTGGCTGCCCCCCGACCGCCCGATCCCCTGACCGCCTGCCCGCGACCCGCGGCCGGATCGGCGTGCCCGGCGCGATCGGATCGGTCCAATCAACCTCCCGGACGGGGAGACGGCCGGACGGCCGGCCGCATACGATGCGCGGGAGCGGCGGATCTTGAGAATTCCAGAGCGGCACGAGGTAGGCACCACATGGCGCAAGAGCGGTACGACTGGGCTTCGCTCGGGATCGACGTCACGAAGCCGAGCATCGCTCGCGCCTACGACGTCGTCCTGAACGGCAAGGACAACTTCGAGGTCGACCGTGGCTTCGTGACCGAGATCGTCAAGATCATTCCCGAGATCTACGACGTGGCGGCCTACAACCGCGAGGTCCTCGGCCGCGGCGTGCGGTACCTCGCGGGCGAGGCGGGCCTGCGCCAGTTCCTCGACCTCGGGTCGGGGCTGCCGACCGTCCAGAACACCCACCAGGTCGCCCAGGCCACCGCCCCCGAGACGCGGGTGGCCTACGTCGACAACGATCCGATCGTGCTGGCCCACGGGCGGGCGCTGCTGGCCGAGAACGACAACACCACCGTCGTCACCGCCGACCTGCGCGAGCCGGAGGCGATCCTGGCCGACGCCGACGTGCGCCGCCTCATCGACTTCGGCGAGCCGGTCGCGGTGATGCTGGTCGGGATCCTGCACCACCTGCACGACGACGAGGGCCCGCAGCGCATCGTCGAGACGCTGATGGACGCGGTGCCGTCCGGCAGCCACCTGTTCGTGACGAGCTTCTGCGCCTCCAGCCCGGAGGCGGTCGACGCCGAGCGCAAGTACCTGGCGCTGCTCGGCACCGGCCGCTTCCGGACGCCCGAGGAGATCACCGCCTACTTCGGCGGGCTGGAGCTGCTGGAGCCCGGCGTCGTCCCGCTCCCGCTGTGGCGTCCGGACGGCGACGTCCCGGCGGAGCTGACCGTCGGGCAGCGCCTGATGTACGGGGGCATCGCCCGCAAGCCGTAGCCCCTCGGGGCCCCTGCGTGACGGGCGCGGCGGCGGGCGCGCGGCGGGTGCGGCCGCCATCGAGCTCGCCACCTGGCATGCCTTACACTGTGTCATAGGAAAGTTGGATACCTTTGCACACTGCCCATGGCTGGGCGGGGCCTGCACCCCGCACGCTGTAGGCGTACACCCTGGTCAGCGTTGACGGAGGAGCTCCCGTGAAGATCGGCGTGCCGCGCGAGATCAAGAATCATGAGTACCGGGTGGCCATCACCCCCGCCGGAGTGCACGAACTCACCCGGCACGGGCATGAGGTGTTCATCGAGCGCGGCGCCGGCCTCGGGTCGGCCATCCCCGACGACGACTTCACCGCGGCGGGCGCCAAGATCCTGGACGGCCCGGACGAGGTGTGGGCCGAGGGCGACCTGATCCTCAAGGTCAAGGAGCCGATCGCGCCGGAGTACCACCGGATGCGCAAGGGCCAGACCCTCTTCACCTACCTGCACCTCGCCGCCTCCCGCGAGTGCACCGACGCGCTGCTGTCGGCCGGGGTGACCGCTGTCGCGTACGAGACCGTCCAACTGCCCGACCGCTCCCTGCCGCTGCTCGCCCCGATGTCGGAGGTCGCCGGGCGGCTGGCCACCCAGGTCGGCGCCTACAACCTGATGGCCTTCAACGGGGGCCGCGGCGTGCTTCCGGGCGGCGTGCCCGGCGTCGCGCCCGCCAAGGTCGTGGTGATCGGCGGCGGCGTGTCCGGCCTGAACGCGGCGCAGATCGCCGTCGGCATGGGCGCCGACGTGACGATCCTGGACGTCAGCGTCGACCGGCTCCGCCACATCGACGCCATCTACCAGGGCCGCCTGCGGACCCTGGTGTCCAACGCGTACACGCTGGAGGAGCGGGCGCGGGAGGCCGACCTGGTGATCGGCGCGGTGCTGATCCCGGGCGCCAGGGCGCCGAAGCTGGTCTCCAACGAGCTGGTCGGCCGGATGAAGCCGGGTTCGGTGCTGGTGGACATCGCGATCGACCAGGGCGGCTGCTTCGAGGACTCGCGGCCCACCACGCACGCCGACCCGACCTACCGCGTGCACGACTCGATCTTCTACTGCGTGGCCAACATGCCGGGTTCGGTGCCCAACACCTCCACCTACGCCCTCACCAACGTGACGCTCCCCTACGCGGTCGCGATCGCCGACAAGGGCTGGCGGACGGCCCTGCACGAGAACGCGGCGCTGGCCCGGGGCCTCAACACGCACGCGGGCGAGCTCGTCTACGACCACGTCGCCGAGGCCCACGGCCTCCCCTACACCCCGCTGGCCTCGATCCTCGACTGACCCGATCCATGATCAGGACCGTCCATGGACCTCTAGAGTGGGACGCATGGGGGAACTGATCATCCTGCGGCACGGCGAGACCGAGTGGAGCCGTGCCCGCCGGCACACGGGGCGCACCGACGTGCCGCTGACCGAGCGCGGTGAGGAGCAGGCGCGCGGGCTCCCCGCGCTGCTGGCGGAGCGGCGGATCGTCCGCACCCTGTGCAGCCCCGCCGAGCGCGCGCAGCGCACCGCCGAGCTGGCGGGACTGGCGGTGGACGACGTGGACCCCGACCTCTGGGAGTGGGACTACGGCGGCTACGAGGGGATCACCACGGCGGCGATCCAGGAGGAGCGGCCCGGCTGGTACCTCTGGGACGACGGGGTGATCCGCGGTGACGCCGAGCATCCCGGGGAGTCGGTCGAGCACGTGGGCAGGCGGGCCGACGCCGTCCTGGCGCGCGTGCGGCCGCTGCTGGCCGACGGCGACGTCGCCGTGGTGGCGCACGGGCACGTCCTGCGGGTGCTGACGGCGCGCTGGCTCGGCCTCGACCCCGGGCAGGGCCGGCTGTTCGCCCTGGACACCGGCACAGTCTCCGCGCTCGGCACCGAGCACGACCGGCCGGTCATCGCGGCCTGGAACGTCCCCGCGCGCTGACGCGGACCGCGCGGGCGGCGGGGTCCAGCACGTAGGATACCCCGAGGGGGATCACCCCCTCCGGGTTGTGCCCCGGCCGCGCCGAGACCGATTGCGAGGACGGAGATGGCGACCAGCGAGACCCCCACCCGCGGGTACACCGCCACCAAGGACCAGCTCCAGACGCGGCTGCACCGGATCGAGGGCCAGGTGCGCGGCATCGAGCGGATGGTCGAGGACGACCGGTACTGCATCGACGTGCTCACCCAGATCAGCGCCGTCCAGGCGGCCCTGGACAAGGTCGCGCTCGGCCTGCTGGACGGCCACGTCCGCCACTGCGTCGCCGAGGGCGCCGAGGAGGGCAAGGGCGACATGATGTCCACCGAGCTGATGGCCGCCGTGGGCCGGCTGATGCGCCGCGGCTGACCCCCGCCGCCCACACGCGCGGCGCGACCCGCGTTCCGCCGCGCCCCGCCTGTGTGACCTGCGTCATATCCGGGGAATAAGTAATTGATTACCCTGGTGCCCGGCGGTCTTTACCGCGGAGGGAAGGGCGGTCGACGTGCACGACGAACCGCGTGAGGATCACGGCCTCTTCGGTCCGGGCTCGGTGACGTGGCGGGTGATGGGCGAGCCCGTCCTGATGGTCGGGGGCGTCCGCGCCCTGCTGCTCCAGGCGCTGCACCCGCGGACGATGTGGGGCACCGCGCAGAACTCCGAGCTCATGGACCCGGCCGCCGCCTGGGCGCGGCTGGCCCGAACGGTCGAGTTCGTCCGCGTCCGCACCTACGGGACGGATGCGGAGGTCGAGCGGGCGGGCCGCAGGATCCGCAAGCTGCACTCCAAGCTGACCGGCCTCGACCTGCGCACCGGCGAGGCGTTCCGGGTGGACGACCCCGAGAACCTCCTCTGGGTCCACCTCGGCGAGGTCGACTCCTACCTTGACGTGGCGCGCCGCGCCGGGGTGCCGCTGAGCGGCGCCGACGCCGACGCGTTCGTGGACGAGCAGCGCCGCGCGGCCGCCGTCGTCGGCCTCGACCCGGCGGACGTGCCCGCCTCCGTCGCCGAGATGAGGGACTACTACGCGCGGATGCGGCCGCGCATCTGGGCGTGCTCGCAGGCCCGCGAGGGGCTGCGCCGCATGTTCAGCCCGGCCGTCCCCCGGCACCTGCTGCCGCTGAAACTGGCCGCACCCGGCATCGGGATGCTGGTCGTCTCGACGCTGCCGCGCTGGGCCCGCCGGATGTACGGGCTGCCGGGGCTGCCCACCTCCGACCTGGCCGCCACGCTGGCGCTCAAGGGCCTCTACAGGACGACCCATGTCGTCCCGGAGCGCTACCGGTACACCCCGGACGCGCAGCGGGCCAGGCGCCTCACGCGCGAGCACGAGGCGGACCTGGCACGCTGGTCCATCGCGTCCTGACGAGCACGGGCACGGACACGGCCCCCGCCCCGGTGCGTCTCACCCGATGAGCGGTGGCGTGTCCTCTTCCTTTACGTTCTTGGCCTGGGCGCCGTGCCGGGGCAGCAGCAGCGCCGGGACGATCAGCACGGCGGTGACGATCAGCGCGACCCAGAACGTGAAGCCGAACGCGTCCGCCAGCTTCGGCGCGACCTGCTCGCGGACCCGGTCGGGGATCTCGCCCATGGCGGCGACCCCGCCCTTCCTCCCGCCCTGCTGGGGAATCCGGTCGGTGATCTCGCGGGACAGGACGACCGCCAGCAGCGCCGTCCCGACGGAGCCGCCGAGCTGGACGATGATGTTCAGCGAGCCGGTCGCCCGCGACACCGCCGCCCGGCTCAGCGTGGTGAGCGCGGCCGACATGGTCGGCATCATCGTGCAGCCGAGGCCGAGCCCCCGCACGTACAGCGCGCCGCCGAGCAGCCAGTAGGACGTGTCCGCCTCGACGAGCGCGAACGGGATCGTCCCGGCGACCAGCAGGACGATCCCGATCGGCACGATCCGCCCGGCGCCGAGCTTGTCGGTGACCACGCCGGCGATCGGCATCGCGGTGGCGGCGCCGAGGCCCTGCGGGGCCAGCAGCAGCCCGGCCGCGAGGGCGCCCTCGCCGCGGGCGATCTGGAAGTAGAGCGGGATCAGCAGCATCGAGCCCATCAGGGCCATGCCGACGAAGAAGACCGCGGCACACGCGCTGGCGAACGTCCGGTCGGCGAACAGCCGCACGTCGATCAGGGCGCGCTCCCCGCGGCTCAGGCCGTGCAGCGTGAACAGCGCCACCAGCGCGGCCCCGCCCGCCAGCCAGCCGAGGGTCGAGGGCCGCCCGAACCCGCCGTTGCTGCTCGCGGTGGACAGCCCGTAGATCAGCAGGACGAACCCGGGCGGCAGCAGGAGCAGCCCGCGCAGGTCGAGGGCGGCGGTGCGGTCCTCGCCGCCCCCGCGCGGGACCTTCCACCAGGCCAGCGCCAGCGCGAGCGCGCCGACCGGCAGGTTCACGAAGAAGATCCAGCGCCAGTCGACGTCCTCGACCAGCCAGCCGCCGATCACCGGCCCGAGCACGGGGCCGAGCAGCATCGGGACGCCGACGATGCTCATGATGCGGCCCATCCGGTGCGGCCCGGCGGCCATCGACAGGATCGCCATGCCGGTCGGCATGAGCATGCCGCCGCCGAGGCCCTGCAGCACCCGGAAGCCGATCAGGGACTCGATGTTCCAGGCCGCGCCGGACAGGGCCGACCCGGCGACGAACAGCACGATCGAGGTCATCCACACGCGCCGCCCGCCGAAGCGGTCGATCGCCCAGCCGGTGAGCGGGATGACGGTGCCCATGGCCAGCAGGTAGCCGGTGATGACCCACTGGATGGTCGACAGGCCGGCGTCGAAGTCGCGGCCGAGCGTCTGCAGGGCCACGTTGACGATCGTGGTGTCCAGGATCGCCATGAGGGTGCCCGCCACGATGACCAGGCCGAGCAGGATCACCTCGCGGTCGAGCCGTTCGGGCCCGGCCGCCCCGCCGGGCGGCGCCGTCTTGATGGGTGGGCTGTCGGCCATGGTCGGCCCCTCGCCTTCGAGTTCCGTTCGCCGCCGTGCGCGAACCCTCGGATGCCTTGAAGTTCAACGTGTTGGCAGTGCACCACGGAATATGTTGAGATTCAAGACATGTCTCCCGAGTCAGCCCCCGCCGAGCGCTCGGTCGACGCCGACCTGGAGACGATGATCCAGCTCATGGGCCGGATCGTGCGCAACATGAAGAGCCCAGGCGCGCACAAGGAGGCCGAGGAGGTCGTCGGGCGCGTCCGCGCGGCCGGGCTCGGCCCCCGGCACGTGCCCGTGCTGTTCGCGCTCGTCCTGAACGGCCCGGTGCCCGTCGGCGTGCTCGCCCGCCACCTGGCGCTGAGCCCCGCCACGGTGAGCCAGCTGGTCGGGGAGCTGCAGGGCGGCGGCTTCGTGGAGCGCCACCCGGACGAGCGCGACCGCCGCCGCATGATCGTCAGCCTGGACGAGCGGCACCGCGCGATGGTGGAGCGGTTCGCCTGGCGGCGCCTGCGCCCGATGCGGATGACCATGGAGGCCCTCGGCCCCGTCGAGCGCGCGCACTTCCTGCACGGCTGGAGGACGCTGGTGGAGATGATGGAGCAGGCCGGGGTGGGCGACCCGGTCGGTGAGCCGGACGCCCCGTCCGGCAACGGATCGGGCGGCCAGGGCGGGCCTTGCGCCCGGTGACGCCTCGCCGGAGCCGTCGCCGGGCCCGTCCGAGGCGGCCGCCGTCCGGGACGGCGCCTTCCGGGACGGCCGGTCAGTCCTCCGGCTCGTCCACCGCCTCGTCGCGTTCGGCGGGCTCGGTCTGCTCGGCCACCCACGCCAGGTAGTCCATGCTCCCCGCGACCACCGACGTCGCGATGATCTCGGGGGTGTCGTAGGAGTGCACGTCGGTGATCAGGGTCGCCAGCTCGTCGAACCGGTCGGCGGTGGTCTTGAAGACCACCATCCACTCCTCCGCCGACTCGATCTCGCCCTCCCACCAGTAGGTGCTGGCGATCGGGCCGACGAGCTGGGCGCACGCCGCGAGCCGGTCGGCGACGGCCGACTTGGCCAGCTCCGCCGCCTCGGGCCGGGAGTCGGTGGTGGTCGTCACCTGCACGTAAGACTGCGCCATGGCACGACTCCTTCCCGTTCGCCGTCCAAGCACGCCTTGACCAGGCGTGACAGGTGCATGGCTAGGGCGCTTCTTATGGGTCTTGTTCGTCGTGAGCGGCGTCCAGGTGCGTGCATCGCAAGGCGGAGGAGGGAGGCAGCCCGGTGTTGGCTGTCGACCGACGACAACGCCGCGAGGTGCGTGCCTGGGCGTCGCGCAACAGAACGTAGATCCATAAGAAGCGCCCTACCCCGCCGGGGTGACGACCAGGGCGCTGCCGCCACCGCGCCTGACCGGCTCGGCGACCGCCTGGACGAGCCCGGGCCGCAGGAACTCCAGCGCGGTCGCGGCCCCGATCACGCCCTGCGGCGGGCCGGGAATGACCTCCAGCCGGTGCCCCCGCGCTGCGAGCGGCTTGCCGTAGGGGCCGATGAACGCGGGCTCGGCGAACACCTGCGGGGTGTTGCGCTGCGTCGCGCGCGGCGCGGCGAGCGCGGCGGGCAGGTCCATGCCGAGGTCGATCCGGTTGAGCAGGATCTGCAGGACGGTCGTGATGATGGTCGACCCGCCGGGCGTGCCGACGGCGAGCCTCGGCCGCCCGTCCTGGAGCACGATCGTCGGGGCCATGCTGCTGCGCGGGCGCTTGTGGGCGCCGGGCAGGTTCGGGTCGGCCGGGGCGCCGGGCGCGGGCGGCTGGAGGTTGAAGTCGGTCAGCTCGTTGTTCAGCAGGAACCCGCGGCCTGGGACGGTGATGCCGCTGCCGCCGAACTGCTCGATGGTGACGTTGTAGGCGACGACGTTGCCCCACTTGTCGGCGACGACGAGGTGCGTGGTCTGCGGGCCCTCGTACGCCAGGACGCGGGTCTGGGTGCCCGGCGGGACGCACGGGGCGTAGCGCCCGTCCGGGGAGCCGGGCGCGACCGGCGCGGGGGCCGCCTCGCCGGGCTTGATCAGGCAGGCCCGCTCGCGGGCGAACCCGGGCGAGAGCAGCTCGTCCAGCGGCACCTTCACCTGGGCGGGATCGCCCACGTAGGCGCCGCGGTCGGCGTAGGCGAGCTTGGACGCCTCCAGGTAGTAGTGCAGGGCCGTGACGGGGTCCTTGGCGTCCAGGCGGAAGTTGCCCATGATGTTGAGCGCCTCCCCGACCGTGGACCCGCCGGACGACGAGGGCGGCTCCCCGTACACGTCCAGTCCCCGGTAGGAGACGTGCGTGGGCTGCTTGCGCAGCGCGCGGTAGGCGCCGAGGTCGCCCGGCGTCATCAGCCCGGGGCGGACGATCCGGGTCGCGGCCGGGTCGACCGGGGGCTTGGCGGCCGTCCGCGCGACCTCCCGGCCGAGCCCGCCCTCGTACATCCACCGGGGGCCGCGCTTGGCCAGCTCGCGGTAGGTGCGGGCGAGGTCGGGGTTGCGGAAGACCGATCCGACCGCGGGCGGCTTGCCGCCGGGCAGGAACAGCTCGCGCGTCGGGACGATGTCGCGGAAGCGCGCCTCGTTCGTGGCGGTCTGGTCGTGGAACTCCTGGTCCACGACGAACCCGCGGTCGGCGATCGTGATCGCCGGGCGCAGGAGCGTGCGCAGGTCGCGGGTGCCGAAGCGGCGGAGCGCGAGGTCCCACTGGGCGAGGGTGCCCGGCACGCCGACGCTGAGCCCGCTGGTGACGGCCTGGTCGAACGGGATGGCCTTGCCGGTTGCGGGGTCGACGAAGGAGTCGGGCCTCATCGCCTTCGGCGAGATCTCCCGGCCGTCGAAGGCGTGCACGCGGCGGGTCTTGGCGTCGTAGTAGGTGAGGTAGCCTCCGCCGCCGATCGCCGCGACGTACGGCTCGGTGACGCCGAGCGTCGCGCCGGCCGCGATGGCGGCGTCCATCGCGTTGCCGCCGTGCTTGAGGACGTCGATCGCCGTGCGGCTGGCGTCGGGGTCGACCGTGGAGACCGCGCCTCCGTAGCCGGTGGCGACCGGCTGCCGGGACGGCGGGGGC
>NZ_SMKU01000112.1 GCF_004349215.1 Actinomadura rubrisoli
CGCCGCGACCGGTTTGTCGCCGGTCCGAGCCAGCTCGACAGCGCGTCGCCGGAACTCCGGCGGATGAGGTGGCGGCACGAGACTCTTCCTTCCCCGTTGGCCCACGGCCAACTCAGGTCACGTGGCCCTGAAACAGGGGGAAGCTCAGGCGCCGCGCCGTGTCGCAGGTCGTGCAGCCGGATCGGCGGCAGGCCGTGCTCGGCGATGAGCTTGGTGAAGGTCCGGGTCAGCCGGTCCGGGGCCATCGGATCTCCGTTGAGTCCGGTGAAGACGTAGCCGCTGTCGCGGTAGCGCTTCCCGGCCTGACTGCGCTCGTGGCGTTGGCCCTCCTTGTGATTGCGCAGCGCGGCCACGGTCGTGCGGTCCAGCGCGATCACCCGGGCACTGCGGGCAGTCTTGGGCGGACAGGCCGTCAGGTGCCCGTCATACTGCTGCAACTGCTGGGCGATGACCGCAACGCCTCCCTCCAGGTCCACGTCACACCACCGCAGGCCAGCCGCCTCGCCTCGGCGTAGGCCACGCAGAGCGATGAGATGGTAGGCGGCGTAAAGACGGTGTTCTCGGATGGCGTGCAGGAACTCGGCCGTGTGGGCTGCAGTCCAGACGGCCACCGTCGGCCGCTCACCGGTCTTCTCCCAGTGCTCGACACGAGCCGAGGTCCACACCACCGCCCGCGGACGACGCGCACCCGGCAACTCCACCCGCGAGGCCGGATTGTCGGTCAGCAGGCCCTGGCGGACGGCGGCGTTGAGCGCCGTCCGCAAGGTCGCGCGGATCCGGCTCAGGGTCGCCGGTGACATCGGCTTTCCGAGCGCCTCGCTGTGGCGAGCGATCGCGGTGAACATCGCATGCACATGCGCGACCGAGAGTTCGCACGTGGGGAGCTTGCCCAGATACGGGGACAGGTAGAGCCGGACATGGCTGGCGTAGCCACGGACGGTGGAAGAGGCGCGGTTGCGGGTCGCGATCCAGTGCGACAGCCAGTCCCCTACTGTCAGCAAGCTCGAACTCGCGTCGCCAGCGCATGGCGTTCGGAGCCGGGCCAGCGCCTCCTCGGCGGCCTTGCGAGTCGCGAAACCGCCCCGGCGGATCCGCCTGCGGCGGCCATCCAGGCTGGCGGGAAGCTCCAACCGCAGATACCAACTGCCATGCCGCCGGCCAGGCACGAGCTTCGGACAGGAGCGGCCCCACGGCTTACCGGTGTCGAGGTGCAGGCAGCCGCATCGCCGGCACACCCCACCAGCACTCGTCGAAATCATCACCGCCGACACCTACACCACCCAGAGCACGAGAGCGCCCCCAACACGACCAGCCGTTGAGTCCCTGGTGTGAACCGAACCCAGTGGGCTTCTGTTCGAGGGCCTCGACGATGGCGCTGAACTCAGCGAGGGCAGCCGTCAGGTCCTCGACGATCTCGCGGGCGATAACCTTAGGCGGTAGGAGGCTGTCCGCGTCCTCCAGACTCGGATCCTTCAGCCACGTAATGTCGAGATTAACCTTGTCCCGCGCGATCAGCAGAACGACGCGGACACCAGCCGCGGTGTCGTCCCTGCGACTAAAGACGACACCGCGACCGCTCAGCCCAGAGGCGACGGCGAACCGGACTGGTCAGCTAGGCAACTTGTGAATGTGACACCGTCCGCCGGGCAGTTCCTTGACGGCGCCTTCGACTACGTGTTTGTGATGCGTGAACACGATGACCTGGAATCGGTCGGCCATGCTGTCCAGGACTCGCAGGGCGGCCTCCGTCCGCTCTTCGTCGAAGGACATCAAGAGGTCGTCGACAACGATCGGGAGAGCGTTGCCGGCCACCGCATGGCGTTCGAGAGTGGCCAGGCGCAGCGCCAGGTAGAGCTGGTCGCAGGTGCCTTCGCTGAGGGCGGCGGGCGTCAGCAGCGTTCCCGTGGACGTTTTGGCGCGGATGCTCGGGCGCTCCTCGTCGGACATCTCAAGCCCGGCATAGTCGCCGCAGGTCAGCTGGGCGAACATCGCGGCGGCCCGGGCCAGGACGGGTTCCTGGTCGCTGTTCCGGTATTCCTCCATGCAGGTTTGGATGGCGATCCTCGCGGCCTCCAGGCGTAGGTATTCCTCGGCGTCCTCGGCCAGTCCGGCACAGATCTGGGCGATCTCGGCCTCGGCACGGGCGGCGGCAGCGCTACCGTCGAGGTCGTCGAGCACTCGCCGGCGTTCCGCGCGCCGTTCGAGCCAGGCGGTTCTGGCTGTCTCTAGTCTCTCGATCCGTTCGTCCAGCTCGGCCAGCTCGTCGGCGAGTTCCTCGGTGGACGTCTTCTTCGCTTCTTCGCGGAGCCGATCCAGTTCCCCTCCTGCCGGAAGGGTCTGCCGGATATTCGCGAGAGCGGTGGACTTTTCCCTGAAAGTGGTGGCGCGCTCCGCGGCGGCTTCCAGTTCGGTGATCGAGGACAAATTGAGGCGTGCGGAGAAGTCGAGCAAGCGGCTTTCTACCCCGCGCAGTTCGGCGTCCGCTTCTGCTACCTGCGCGACGAGATTTGCTCTGTTGTTGAGCAGGGTCTTGCGCTGCTGGGCTCCATCGCGCTGCTCTTGCAGATTCCGCGCGAGGGTGTCGATGGCATCGTGCCAACCGGTGACGGAAGCCGGAACGTCCCGTCCGCAGGCACCGAACGTCTCCTCCAGCAAGGTCCCGAACTCGGAGATCCGCTGCTCACTCTGCTGGAGCTCGCGCTCCAGCGCCTCGGCCGCATCGACGTCCGCCGCCACAAGGGACAGATCCTCCAGGTCGGTGAGAGCGACGTCGAAGCCGCGGTCGGCGGCGAGGCCCGCGCTGCTCAGGAACCGCTGCCATCGCCCGTCGTGGACGGCCAGGGCATTCTCGGCATCGGCCTGCGCGGATTCCGCTTCTTCGAGGTCGGTTTCCGCGCTTGCCAGATCGCGCTGTACGGCAGCTCTGTCCTGGGCGATGCGCTGATGTTCGTCAAGGCGCCCGCGTGCCGTCTCCACCATTTCCGCGAACACCACGGAATCCCGGGCAGTATCGGTGACGGTCGGCGCGTCTTCACCGAGGCGCAGCAGGTGCCGGAGCCTGGTCGCGTGGGCGTTGAGGCGTTTGCGCAGGCCCTCCAGTTCGATGCGATTGTCCTGGAGTTCTCGCGCGACGGTCTGGAGCTGGTCGAAGGCGTCTAGGACCTTGGACGCCTGCCCGATGTCGGGTGCCGGGGCCGGATACCCCTCCCACAGCGCCTCCCAGCGTCGCTGGTCCGACTCCTGCTCGGCGAGCACCTCGTCCACGGCCGCCCGATGGCCGGGGACGGCGGCTTCCAGGTCGGCGATCTCGCGCGAGAGGTCGGCCCGTCTGTTGACGCGCTCCGCGTGGCGCAGCATCTGGTCGGCGGTGCCGTCGGCTCGCCGGACGGCCTCGCTGAGCGAGTCCAGCATGCCCGGATCGTCGACGAATCGCGCGAAGAGGTCGTCACGCTCAGCACGCTGCGCCTGGAGCTCCTCAAGTGTCGGCGGCGCGTCGTCGGTCACCAGCTGATCAAGGTCGCGCCGGCACGTCGCCAATCGGCATTGCGCGTCGTCGAGTTCTCCGGCGCGATCACGGAGAAGTTGTTCGAGGTCTCGGAAGTCCCGCTCGGCTCCGGTGGCCCGCTCCTGGTCGGGGAGCCGGAGCTTTAGGACGCCTTCGGGAGGCAGTTCGGGCAGGCCGAGCCGGTCTCGCGCCTGACGGAACCGGCGATCCCGTTTCTTCCAGGTGTCCTCGGTGTCGTTGAGCTTCTCCTCTAGGCGGCCGGGGATCGAGGCGTACGCGTTCTGCAACTGCGAGACGTCCTCGCCCGCCGGGAGGGCGCTGAGTTCCTTGCCGAGCCGCTCGTGCTTGTCCCGGCATCGCTTCACCGCGTCCCGCGCGTGAGCGAGGTTGTCCCAGAGCGTCCGGCCCCGGTCCCGGAGCTCCTGCCCCTCTCCACGCAGAGCCTCGGGGATCCGGTAGAGCCCTTCGTCGGCCAGCGTCGCGTCCGCGTGGACGGTGCGCAGCCGCGATGCGGCCCGGACGCGCTTGTCGGCAACCTCGCCCGACGCCGAGTCCCGCCGCTCCAGCTCGTCGAGGATCGCCGCGATGCCCTCGGCCAGTCGTTTGATCGCGGCGGCATGCGGGAGCAGGGCGTCGTCCCGCCCTGTTTCGGAGAGTTGCCGCTCGATCTCCTCAAGGAGTCCAGCATGCGTCGAGCGCGTCCCCGTGCGCGCGCTTCGCTGATTGATCAGTTCAGGGAGTTGCGTGCGGATGTCATCGGGGGCCACCGGCCCCTGGGCGCTGATCTGCTCGGCCTGCTCTTCGAGTTCACGGCACCGAGCCAGCGCCGGCAGGTTCTCCAGCAGGTGATGCCTGGCGCCCCGTAGCCGCTGCGCGGCCCGCAGGTCGGCCTCGGTCTCGGCGAGGCGCCGCTTCGCCTCGGCCGCGGACTGTTCGGCGTCCCAGTACTGATCGGGGCGGAGCATCGCCTCGCTGACCCTCTTCCGGACGTCCCTGAGCCGGTCCAGCGAAGCATTGATCGCGGGTATCCTTCCTCGGCGCAAGAACAGCCCGTCCTGGCGCGTCTTGATCCTTGCCAGGACGGCGTTGAGGAGCAGGCCCGACCGCGCTGCGGCGAGGAGCTGGGCCATGTCGCCCTCGCCGGAGGCTAGCAGCCGCCCGCCCTTGCGGAGTTCGTCGCTGTTGAGGGCGAACTCGGTGGTGAACGTCTTGCGGTCGACGCCGCCGAGGAAGGGAGCGAGCGCCCCTTCGCCGAGCGGGTCTCCGTTCCCGTCCACGAGGTCGTCCTTGCGCTTCTTCCGACGGATGATCTCCAGGGCTACTCCACCGGCCGCCGAGAGCCTGGCGCCCAGTTGCGTCCGGTTCCCGTGCCGGAAGGCGTACCGGGACTGGTGGTCGATGCCGTACAAGAGCTGATCGAAGGCGCTCAGCGCCGTGGACTTTCCCGCTTCGTTGGGGCCGTGGACCACATGGACGCCGGCCCTGCCGAGACCGTCCAGGCTGTGGCCGTCGAAGGCGCCGTAGGCAATGAGGTCGAGACGTTCGATGCGCATCCCGGTTACCGCCCTTCCTGGAACAGGGACTCAACGAGCTGGAAGGCCTCGTCGGCCAGGCCCCGAACCCATGCCGGATCGTTCGGGGCGATGCCCTCCGGCCCCTTGCTCTCGGCCGGGATCCTTCCGATGAGCGGGTGGCTCGAAAGCCTGGCCAGCAAACCTTCCGGATCGGCGCCGAGCGCGGCGAGGGTGCGGTGCAGGTCGGTCAGAATTCCGGAGGCGCCCTCGCGCGAGTCGCCGCCGTCCTCGCCGGAAGTGCGGATCTTGACCTTCTCCAGCCACAGGTTCGGGAACTGACCGGCCGCCGCCCGGAGTTCGTTGAGAATCCGTTCGCGGTCCCGCCACAGCGCGGTGTGCGCGGACGTCGCACCGAGAAGGGTGACGCGGACGGCGGTCAGCCGTCCCTGCGGGATCTCCTGGAAGCGTTCCTCGGCGAGGCTGAGCACCTGGTCGATGTCGTTGCGGCCCGTGACGTCGACTTCCTCGTGTGCCCAGCGGGCGGTGTCCAGGTCATGGTGCTCGACCGATGCGACCCGGAGCCGGTCGTCCACGGTGACGACGACGCAGCCCTTCGGACCCGTCTCGCGGGCGTGCCGTCCCTGGATGTTGCCGGGGTAGACGATCCACGGCTCCCGGCTGACGATCTCCTGCTTGTGGACGTGGCCGAGCGCCCAGTAGTCGTAGTTCCGCGCCTCAAGGTCCGCGACGGTGCAGGGCGCGTACCGCTTATGCTCAGAGTAGCCGCCCTCCAAGCCCGTGTGCAGTAACCCGACGTTGAACAGGCCGCCGTCTCGTACCGGGTAGCCGATGGCGAGGTTGTCGGTGAGGTCCCATCGGGCGAAGCCCTGGCCGTGGACGGCAAGCCCCGCCTCCTCGTTCCGGACGGTCTCGGGCTCCCCCGTCGCCAGAACGTGGACATTGGCGGGAAGTTTGAGCGTGCGCATCACGCGGTTCTTCGCGTCGTGATTGCCGGACACCATGTAGACGGGGATGCCGGCCTGCTTGAGGATCGACATCTGCTTACTGAAGTGGAGGCCGGTCTGGTAGTCGTTCCAGTCCCCGTCGTACACGTCTCCGGCGAGGAGTACGGCGTCCACGGCCAGGTCGATCGCGAGCCTGACGAGGTTATCGAGGGCCCTGCGAGTGGCCAGCCGCAGATCGTCCTCCGGAGCCCCTTCGTAACGGGACAGCCCCCGTAGCGGGCTGTCGACGTGAAGATCGGCGGCATGCAGGATCTTCATGATCTCCCTATTCGTGTGGACGCCTGAGTGCGGTGTCCAGTAGTCCTGTGGCGAGAGGGCGGGAGGAACGCTAGCCCTCTGTTGTGGTTCGTCTGCTGAAAGCGACGAAAGAAGTGTCATGTGACGGCCGGGACCGGCCACGAAGCGGTTCTCACGGCACCGCCTGCCCTTGTCGTCCGGCAGCCGGGCCCGCGTTGCAGGCTGCCCCGGCGTTTCAAGGCGCCGTGGACGGTGGGTTCAGGAGGCGACCCGGGGCCCGCTCTACTGCAGCGAGTCAACCCAAGCAGCGGCATCACCGAGGCCGACTACCGCGCTGTCGAGAAATGGCTACGCAAAACCGACGCCACTCCGCCATTGAGCCTCTCCTGAGAGCCCTGGAACCATCGGGACA
Source organism: Actinomadura rubrisoli (assembly GCF_004349215.1). GTDB lineage: Bacteria > Actinomycetota > Actinomycetes > Streptosporangiales > Streptosporangiaceae > Spirillospora > Spirillospora rubrisoli. Next base: position 6,694 of record NZ_SMKU01000112.1, read on the forward strand.
GTGGAAAACGATCAGCCCCTTGCCACGTTCATGGCGACCGTGAACGTTGGCGACGTCCTCAGCGGCACCGTGGCCGAGGTCACGCGATCGGGGACAACGGTGCTCCTCGATGGCTTGGCCGGCGATCCGGTCGGCGTCATCGGCCCCCTTGGTCTTTCCTGGCAGTCCTCCCAACGATCGACGATCCTGCAGGCCGCGACCGAGTCACTGCCAAAGTCATCGCCGTCGATCTCCAGAGCGGCAGAATCCGGCTCTCCCGGTCAGCGACCGAGAACCCCCAGCTCTGGGCATTCCTCAAAGCACTGCGCCGGGGACAGCACTTGGCCGGCACCGTGGCGGCCATCGAACGCTTCGGCATTTTCGTCGACCTGGACGAGGGGCCGAACCATCCGGTCTTCACCGGCGTCGGCCTCATCACCATGCCCGAACTGTCCTGGCGCCGTTTCGACGACCCGTCCCAGATCGTCTCCATCGGACAGCACATCACCTGCGAAGTCCTCGCCTTCGACACCACCAACGGTGAAGCCCGGCTGTCGCTGCGCGCCACCCAACCGGACCCCTTCCAGCACTTTCCCCGCGACATTCATGTTGGACAGGTCCTGCACGGCACGGTCACCAAACTGCTGCCCTTTGGAGCCTTCATCCGCGTCGCCGACGGCATCGAAGGCATGATCCACCTCAGCGAACTCTCCACCACACCCCTCGAAACACCCGACCAAGCAGTCCAGGAAGGCGGCGAGATCACGGCCATCGTCACCGACATCGATCTTCCACAGCGCCGACTCGCTCTATCACGCCGCCGCTGCTCTGCACCCCGATGAGTACGCCGACACCAGCACCCGCGACACGCCGAGACTCGAGACCAACACACTCAGTCAGTCAACATCTGTCACCAGGTATTGAAGCCCGCCACTCAACAGCCGATAAAGATCAGTTCGGTTAAGCATGCGTGTTCATGGGCGCAGGGTGAGGCGAATGCGTGGGCGCAGGTGCCCATGGACACCTTCCGCTTCTCGAAATGCGCGAGAAAGGCGTCCCGCTCTTTCTCGGTGGGAGTACGGTGTTCCTCGCTGGACCGGGTGGCGCGGCTTTCCCCAGGTCGTCCGGAGACGTGAAAGGGGGACGCCGGGACCGTGCCCGGCGTCCCCAGACGGTCAGGGTCGGGTTGCGATCCGGTAGGCGTGGATGATGGTTTGTTCCAGCTTGTTGCCGTCGCTGTCCTCGGCCGTCGCGCGCAGCGAGACGAAGCCGTTGGCGGCCGGGTGTTTGATCAGCGCCACCGTTCCGTGCGGCGTCCGGCTGAGTTTCGCGTCCTGCCAGGTCTTTCCGTCGTCGACGGACACCTGGACGGTCAGGTCGCGCGGCCTCCCGGCGTCGCCGTCCGGCTGTGATTCGGTGATGACCGGCAGTTCGATCTCGCGTCCGGCCTCGGCGGTGCCGTGGTCGTCCACCGGCGGGACGTACCGGACCGCCCACAGCGGCAGCAGGGCCGGCTTGCCTTCGTCCGGGTGGCCGGAGCGGAACGTCCATGCCACGTCCACCAGGGTGGACAGTTCGCCGGACCGCCGTTCGGCGGTGATGTGCAGCCGGTAGTCGGACGGCTCGGGCGGCACGGGGAACTCCGTCATCGCGAACGGCTTCCTGCCGATCTCGACGCCGTTGCGGTACAGGACGGCCAGGGTCCGCGCGTCGCCCCAGATGGTGCCGTACCGGCCGGAGCCGTCACCGTTGAACGCCGTTTCGAGCTTGAGGACGTCGCCGTCGCGCTGGACCATCGGCCTGCCTCCGCGAGGCAGTGTCGGGCCGATGACCGCGTAGTTCCACTTCTCGGTATAGCTCCGTCCGGCGCGGTAGGCGACGGGTGCGGACTCCAGATAGCTCGCCGGCTGGAAGTCCGGCCTGAACTCGAACTCGATCGCCTGCCACCGCACACCGCCCTCGGTGGTGTAGTACTCGGTGCGGTGGAACGGCAGCCGCGTGGACAGCGACGGGGCGACGTTGCCCAGCAGCCCCTGGTCGGTGCTGGGGAAGGTGCCCGACCGGCCGGTGCCGCCCGCGGTGTTGATCGCGCGGCTGACCTTGACCGTGGCGAGGTCCCGCTGCTCGACCTTCTTGGTGAAGCCGGTGATCATGCGCTGCCCGGTCGGCCATGCCAGGTGGTAGACCGCCGGGCTGTCGGTGTCGGTGCCGTCCGGCCCGGGTTGCAGGACGGTCCCGCGCACGAAGGAGCGGAAGCCCTTGACCGGCTCGTCCGGCCCCATCCGGCCGGCCGTGATCTGGTCGAAGCCGGTCGCCTGGAGCATGAAGTTGTACGAGTTGCCAGGCGAGGAGAACCCGGCTCCCACCTGGGCCGCGCGCCATTGCAGATCGTTGCGCGGCGGGGTGACCGTGACCGGTTTGGCCTGCCGCGCGTCGGCGACGATCGTCTGCGCCGACGTGACCTCCAGCCGCTGCTGGACGAGCAGCGTGGTGAGGTTGTCCTGGTCCTGGCCGATGACGGAGTTGACGGTGTAGACGCCCTTGGGAACGCGCACCGTGTCACCCTTGCCGGGGCCGAGCGTCCCGTACACACCCGGCTTGTCCATCCGGAAGAGGGTGTCGAGGAACCCGGTGGCGGGCGCGCCCGCACGGTCCAGGTGCTTGATGGTCAGGTCGTAGCTCTCCTGCTCGTTCTCCAGGCTGAACGGCATGCCGATCACGGTGTCGCCCGCGGTCGCCCGCAGGTGGCCGGTGATGTAGCCGTACACCGCGCCGATCGCCTTGGTGTCCGCCGAGAGGGTCACCTTGGCCTGGCCGCCCGCCGGCACGGTCACCGACGAGGGGCTGGGCGTGAACCCGGCGGCCGGGACGGGCTTCCCGTCCGGGCCCTTGGCCTCGGTGGACAGCTTCAGGGTCACCGGCTCCTTGCCGTGGTTGACGTAGGTCACCGGCTTGGGCACGGCGGGGCCGTCGTGGGGCCAGCGCTGCAGGCCGAAGCTCATCGAGCCCGGCTCGGCGGTCACCGTCTGGCCGACCGCGCGGGCCACGTCGAGCCGTCCGGCGCCCTGGCGGGTGACCTCGACCCCGGGCAGCGGCTTGGCCGTGCCCATCAGGTGCGCCTTCAGCTGGGCCGGCGTCCAGTCCGGGTGCTGCTGGGCGAGGATCGCCGCCGCGCCGGAGACGTGCGGCGCGGATATCGAGGTGCCGGTGAACGACACGTACTTCTGGTCGGGCGCGGGCGGCCACATGTCCTTGCCGCGGGCGGCGACGATGGACCGGCCCGGCGCGGAGATGTCCGGCTTGAGGGCGGAGTCGCCCGGCCGGGGCCCGCGGCTGGAGAAGCCGGCGAGCTCGTCGGCCTTGGTGGTCGCGGCGACCGAGAGCGCGGCGTCGGCGCTGCTCGGCGAACTGATCCGGATGCTGGGGTGGAGCTCGCCGCCGTTGCCGGCGGCCGCCACGAACAGCGTCCCGTACCGCTGGGTCAGGTTCCCGACGGCCTCTTCCACCGGGTCGATCCCCGGCCGGTCGGCTGAGCCGAAGCTCAGGTTGACCACGTCCGCGCCCTGCTCAGCGGCCCACTGCATGCCTTCGAGGATCAGCGAGTCCGGGCATTCGCGTCCGAGGCAGACCTTGCCGACGAGCAGGCTCGCGCCTGGGGCCACGCCGCGGTAGCGTCCGTCCGCCGCGGCTCCGCTGCCGGCGACGGTGGACGCCACGTGGGTGCCGTGGCCGATGGTGTCCTCGGGCTCGTCCGGGGTGAAGTTCCGCTCGGCCACCACTCGTTCGGCCAGGTCGGGATGGGTCGCGTCGGCGCCGGTGTCCAGGACCGCCACCTTCACGCCCTTGCCGTCGAAGCCCGCCTTCCAGGCGGCCGGGGCGCCGACCAGCGGCACGCTGGTGTCGAGCAGGAGGCGGCGCCGGCCGTCCAGCCAGACCTTCGTTCCGGCGGCGGGACGCGTGATGAGTGACTTCCACAGCGCCGTCCCTGATCCGGCATCGGCCGCCACCGCGTTCGCCGCCGGGAGTTCCCGCGTCACCGCGAGATTCGGGAGATCGATCGCCGAACGCGGCGACGTCTTGGGACGCGTCACGATCAGCGGCAGGCCCTTGGGACGGGCGTCGTAGCCGAAGTCCAGCAGGGTTCTGATGTCGAATAGGCGCGGGTCCAGGCGCCCGGACCGGAGCAGGGGCAGGGCGTCCACGGGGATGATGTGCTGCTCGCCGGCGACGTTCTGGTTGAGGAACGGGACGCCGGCCCGTCCCTTGGCGGGCTCGACCGACACGCCCTGGCCCGTGACGGTGACCCGGTCACCGGTGATCAGCGTGACGGTGCGGGGCGCGGTTCCGGCCGCGTCGGCCTTCACCGTGCCGGACGGAGCCGGTGCCGCCGAGGCTGGAATGGCGGGACTGAGCGTGGGAAGCAGGCTCAGCAGCATCGCGGCGGCCGGCAGTCGCCAGCGCGCTCTTGTGCGCAGATGCATGGTCTTTCTCCTCCTGATGCTGACCGAAACGACTCGACGGCCCCGCTCGCCTTTCGGACGGACGGGGCGCGCCATGGGACTGAGCCACCAGCGGCAAGAGGAGTCGCCTGACGGCACGGCGGCCTGACGGCACGGCGGGCCGCGGCAGGCCGCCTGAGGCCGCGGTAAGCCGCGCCAGGCCCCACGCCGTTGCGATGACGTGCCAGAACCGATGGACGATCCGTCGCCGCGAAGAATCGACGCGGCCCTGGGAATGCCGGTGACGAAATGGCCGCCGATGAGGGGCTCGGCCCTGGCATCGGAGGCGCGGCTCGTCAAACGCAAGGGCCGGAAGCGCCTTTTCGAAAGGCGCGGCCGACCCAGCGTCCATCGGGGTAATGGTACGTCGCGAGAGCATGCACAGCCCCTTTGCTGGTATGCGCAGACCCTCATTAAAATAGATCAGCGATCAGCCGCTACAACGCTTTCTGCGCTCTTCGATATTTCAGTCTCCATTCTCTTTCAGTCGATGGTTTCGACCAATCTTAGGTCAATTTTCGCGCAGCATTGTATGCCGTTCTCAGCGGAATTGAACGGCATCGGACGGGGCGGGGATTCGCCGGTGGCGGCCCCCCTCGCGCCGACCCGGTGCGCTCCGCGGGGACGGCGGTGCGCCCGCTCCGACCAGGGCGGACGGCCGGAGTGGGCGCGTTCGGTTCACACCAGTCGCTGGATGATCCAGATGTTCTCGGAAATCGACGACGGGTGACCGCACCGGTTCGGGTTCCAGTCCGTCTCAACGGTCGCCCATCCGGTTGGCCGCCATCCGGCGCAGACCGAAATCCACTCGCCGACCGCCTTGTCCTGGGTGCTCTCGATGACCCAGAGGTTGTAGGTGATCGATGTCGGTCTTCCGCAGGTCGTCGGATCCCAGATGTCGTTGATCTTGACGAAACCGTCCGGCACATTCTCCCGTCCGGCGCACACAGTGGCGGTCGACGCGTTGGCCATGCCGGCGGGCAATAGGAAGAACGCGCTGAGCGACATCAGCGCGAGAGCGACCGCCGGCCCCCTCTTAGTCATTCTGCGTTTCATCGAACGTCCTGCCTCCCGGTGTGGCCCATTGTTCGCCTGCCGGCAGGTCACGTTGGGTCGGCAACGAGGTCTGACCCTGCCGAACAGGAGGCTATTAGGGTCCAACCGAAAGGAATAGAGTAGCCATTTACTCTATTGCCACAACTGTCGTCAGCCCAGGTCGGCGCCGGAAGGCCGGGAGTACGGACGGTCGCGAGACGCCGCGGAGAGGCGGCGCCGAGTAATCCCATTGCTCTACTCCTGCCCGCCTTCCCCGTCGACAGGGCCGAGGAGCGCGGCGAGCTGGGCGCGGTTGGAGACGCCTAGCCGGGAATAGGCCCGCCCGAGGTAGTTGTCGACCGTCCGCACGGACAGGGCCAGCCGCTCGGCGATGGCCTTGCTGGACATTCCCGTGGCGGCCAGCAGCGCCACCTGGCGCACGCGCGGAGGGAGCGAGGAGCCCGGGACGTCGTGCCCGACCATGACCAGCGGGGTCCGGGCGCCTTCACAGAGGTCGAGGAGGGCGACCGTCCGCGCCTGCGCCGCCGCCGCCAGTTCCGGGCCGCCCGCCTTCCGATGCGCCCTGGTGGCGACGGCGGCCACCTCCGCGGCGTGCAGCGCGAGGCCGAGGCCGGTCAGATCGGCGGCGGCGCGGTCGAGAGCCTCGCCGTCGGACGAGTCGAGCGCGCGCGCCGCGCGGACCAGCGCCGGCATCAGGTCACCGCCGATGGAGTCGCCCAGCTCGGCGAGGCGCGGGAGCACCGGACGCACTTCGCCGAGACGAGCCGCGTCGTACAGCGCGATCGTCTCATCGGCGTACAATTCGCCCTCATTCGCCAGCGCGGCGGCATGCCGGGCCTGCGCGGCCGCACCCGTCACGTCCCCGGACGCGGCGAGCACCCACGCGCGGTTCAGCTCGATCCACGGGTTCATCACGCGGTTGGTCTCGTCCCGCAGGGCGTCGGCGCGGGCCATCCACCGTCCGGCGGCGGTCGCGTCTCCGGCGAGCGCCGCGGCGCCGGCGAGATCAGCCAGCAGGCTGCGAGTCATCCTGAACGAGTCCTCCCCCGCGCGTGCCGCCACCGCCTCGCGCAGTGCGGCCTGGGCGGTGATCACCCGTCCCTGCACCTTGGCGAGCCCACCGCGGAATCCCGCCCAGCTCGCCGCCAGCTCCCGGGCGCCCTCGGCGACGGCGGCCGCGTACGCCTCGTCGGCCAGTTCTCGCGCCTCACGCAGGCGTCCGGCCATGCGCAGGGCGAGGCAGCGGGTCGAGCGGAGCGTCGCCTCCTGCCACGGCGACTCGTCGCGGACCTTGCCGGACGGGGCCGCTCCGGGGTCGCTCAGCGCGAGAGCGATGTCGAGACGGCCGAGCAGCGTGTTGGCGAGCACGGCCACCGGCCGGATCGCGCCTCCCATGGAGCCCGTGCGATCCACACTCGCGGAGACAAGGTCGAGAGCGTCACGGCAACGCCCGTCACAGAGCAGAAGCCATATCCGGACGGCTTCAGCGGCTTCACAATCCGAATCACCAACGGCGCCCTGGCCGCCCTCGCCGTTCCGCCCAACCTTGCCATTCTGATTGACTTCGCTGCTCTGGCTGACCTCGCTGTTTCGGTCCAGGTCGCCGTTCCGGCCGACCTCGCCATCCCTGCCGACGTCGCCGTTCTGCCCGGCCTCGCCGTTCCGGCCAGGTTCACCGTTCCGACCGACTTCGCCGTCCCGATTGACTTCGCTGTTTTGGTCTAAGTCGCCGTTCGGGCCGACTTCGCCGTTTCGGTCGGGGCGGTCGTCGCGGGTGGGGGCGCTGAACATTTCGCCTGCCGCGTCCGGTGAACCGGCTCCCCAGTACAGGCAGGCCGCGCGGATCGCCGTCCAGCCACCGTCGTCGACCGTGGACGTACTCCCGGCCAGCACCTGTTCCGCTTCCAGGCCCTTGCCGCGCCAGGCCAGGGCCAGGGCCAGGGTTCGGTCCGCCTCCGGACCGGCGCCGATGTCCCGGGCGCGTCGGGCGAACCGTTCGGCGAGGGCGAGGTCGACCCGCTCTGCGGCCTGACATGCCGCGTTGAGCAGCGCCTTGGGACGAGCGGCCTTGGCCGTGTCCAAGCGCCATCCGGCCAGCCGCAGCTCGTCGTCCCGGCGGCGGCGCGGCTCCCCGTCGAGGGCGTCGGCCAGCCAGCCGCGGATTCTGCGGGCCCGGGTCACCGGGAGGACGCTGCGGACGATGCCGCCGTGTAAGGGCGGGACCAGCCGCAGCACGCGCCGCCGCCCGGATCTCGCGAGCACGACCATGCCCGCGCGCTCCACCGCCTCGACCGCGTCCTGCTCCAGCGAGCCCGCGGCCGTCAGCCGGTCCAGGGTCGCGACGGGCAGCGGCTCCCCGCAGGCGAGGACCTCCAGCACCATGCGCGCCGCACCGTCCAGCGTGCCCAGCCATGCTTCGACCAGTTCGTTCAGGCGCGTCCCGTGGTCGGACGCGGGGTCCCAGAACCACACGCCCTCCCTGCGCACCAGCGCACCGGTCTCGCGGGCCCCGATCAGCAATTCGCGCAGCAACAGCGGATGACCCGCCGCCATCCGGTCGATCTCTGCCCGGGTCACCCCTTCCACGAGCGCTCCGAGCGAGTGCTCCAGCAGCGTGGAGACGGTCGCCGCCGTGAGGGGGCCCACGGTGATCCGTTGGGCCGGTCCGTCCTTCCAGAGCCGGGCGATCGCGTCCGGAGCGGGCTCGCCGGTCCGCACGGTGGCCACCACCGAGACCAGCCCGTGGACGGTGAGCTGGTGGATCACCGAAGCCGACCACTCGTCGAGCAGGTGCGCGTCGTCGACTCCGAGCACCACGCCCAGGCGTCCCGCCCGCGCCGCCATGGTCTTGGCGATGCGGCGGAAGACCTCGACCGGATCCCCGCTCAACCGCCTGTCGGGCGAGAGCATCGGCAGGACGGCCCCGAACGGAATCGACGCGCCCGCGCGGGTGGCGGGCAGCCAATCGGTGTCCAGGCCCGCGCGCCGGGCGCGGTCCACGGCCTCGCGCGCCAGCCGGGTCTTCCCCACCCCGGCCCCGCCCACCAGCACCGCACCGCCCGAACCCAGCGTGGCCTCGATTGCGGCGAGCTCCGCGTCCCGGCCGACCATCGGCCAATCCGTCATCGCCGGATCGCTTTTCATCGGCATCCCTCCGCTCCGGTAGGAGTTCATCCCGCGAACGGTCGTGGATTCAGGAATGCGCGGCCGATTGCAGCGGGAATGGACGAGCGGCCCCGAACACGGTGATCAACCACGACCTGAACCAACTCGATTTCGTGAGTGTGAAGCCACACCCAACGCAAGGCAAGCAATCAACGCGAGCGGTCACATGCCCGTAATATGTGCGCCCTCCGCAGAAACCGTCCCGAGATTCGAGGTGATCGCCGCGGCCGCGGACGGCGGCAGCGCGATCTCGGGCGCGAAGAACTCCCAACGGCGGTGCAGGCCCGAGAACACCCACTCGGCCTCGGGAAACAGGCGGCAGCGCCGTGCTCCCTCATCCCTCGCCGTCAAGAACGCCATCGGCGTCCGGATGCGCAGCCGCCACCCATCGGTGGGCCGTGCGCACGCCATCGGCGTCGCGTACTGCTCGGTCGCAGCGACCTCCACGCCCGCAACCTCGTAGAAGCAATTGGCCACGCGAAGAGTCCGCGTCTTGGCCAGCGCTTGGAGCACGGGGGCGATAAGGGTATCCGCGAGAAGCGCAACCTCGAACCGCGCGTTCCCGCCCGATCCGTCCGCTCCCGGGCCGAGGAGGGGAGTCAGCGTGTAGGGCTTGGGCGGCCGCGTCTCGTGAAGCGCCGAGGTGAGTCCAGCCTCACCGGCCTCCCGAAGCTGTGCCAGGAACGCCGCGTTGACGGCGGGCCCGGTGTGGCGAGGACCCGAGGCAATGTTCTCACCGAAGCGCATGCTTGTACTCGCTTCTAACGCGGACGGCGGGCTGAGACCGGTCCCGTTCGCCGGCACATCACCGGAGGTTCATTCGCATCGGACTGGCGACTTCGCCTCGCTCTGCATGTCCTGGCAGGGCAGCCGACTGGCGGCGAAGCAGGCCTGGGCCTGATCGCCGAGCGGAACGCGGTCGCACTGGAGCAGTTGACGAGGCTGGTCCCGGTCGGTGTACATGACCCGAATCGGATGAGTACGTGTGCCCGGTGTGGCCTGCCCGATCACTTTTCCGCGCCGTGCTGGTCTGTACGCCACGTACCGACTCACAGGAGGCTGACGCCATGCGGAAACTGACCTTCGCCATGAACCTGAGCTTGGACGGCTACATCGCTGCGCCCGGCGACGACCTCGGCTGGAGCGTACCGAGCGACGAGCTGTTCCAGTGGTGGTCTGACCGGGTGGAGGCGACTGGCCTGGCGCTGTACGGGCGCAAATTGTGGGAGACGATGAGTTCTCACTGGCCGACCGCCGACCAGCAGCCTGGCGTCACACCGGCGGAGATCGAGTTCGCCCGCCGCTGGCGGGACATGCCGAAGGTGGTGTTCTCCTCGGCGACCAGCACGGTCGACTGGAACACCCGCCTGGTCACCGGCGACGCGGTCACCGAGATCACCCGGCTCAAAGCCGAGGACGGTGGGCCCATGGACATCGGCGGTGCCACACTTGCCGCAGCGGCGATGCGGGCCGGGCTGATCGACGAGTACGTGCTGGTCACCGCACCGGTCTTGGTGGGCAGCGGCACGCCGTTCTTTACGGCCCTGGACAACTGGGTGAACCTGGCCCTGGTGGAGACCCGGACGTTCCCCGACGGCGTACTCCTGACCAGGTACGAGACCAGGCGCTGAGTACCCAACCTCGGTTCGGCCCGTGCTTTGGGCCATCCAAGGATCTCGTGGCGCTGCGTTCCGAGGCGGCCGTGATATCCCCCCGGGGTTCATAGGCCGTGTTGTGAGTGCCCCTAGGTACTTAGCGGAGTCGGTGATGTAGCGGGTGACGGGGGCGCCTTTGCGGGGTGGGTGGAGATCTCGACGTCCCCGCCGAGGACGCGGAAGCAGGTCTCCTCGATGAGCACGGTAACGGTCTTGCCGGCGTGGGCGATCCCTGGCCGGAGTCTCTGGCGGGTGATGGAGAAGGTGCCGTCGGCTCCGATGCGCCGGATGGCCTGCCGGGGCTGGACGGGGGCGGGGCAGCGGCGTGGTAGAGGTCCGCGCTCCGGTCAGTTCGGCGCGTAGCTCGTGCGGGATCGGGGCGGGCAGGATCTTGGCCAGGAGCCCGGCGTGGATGACCTACCGGCAGGGCGCCCGGGTCGCCCGTCATCGCGTGCGGGCGGAACACCTGGCCGGGGCGGCCATGTCCAGGGACTGATGCGGGCGGGTGTGGTTGTGGGCGTGCAACCAGGCGTCGATCGCGGCCTGCGCGGGCCGCCGACCTTGCCTTGCTTGCGGGCGGTCTCCAGGCCGTTCTTTGTCTTGCGGACGATGTCGCGGCGGCGGTCCTCAGCCAGCGCGCGCGCCAGGTCGAGGATGAAGGAGCATTCGGTGTGCTCCCCGAGCGCGATGCCCTCCAGCACCTTGACGCCGATGCCCTGCTGGAATAGGTCGTTGAGGGCGATCAGTCCTTCCAGCACGTTGCGGCCGAGCCCGAGAGCGCGCTGCTGGGCGGGTTCGTCCTGACCGCGCTCGCCGCCTACGGCATCGCCCTCCTCGTCATCATGTCGATCACCGCCCTGGTCTCCTGGCGCCTGCTGCTCACGCCGCCCGTCTCTCTCACTTCCGCACTCTCTGTTGCGCTCTGCCTCCTGCTCGCCCGCTCGGCCCGGCGATGCCCGCTGAAGGGCCGGCACTCACCCCACGCCCGGACGCCCCGGAGCACCGTCCCGACCGGCGGTCAGAAGGTCCGGGAATCAGCCCGCTGATGTCATCGCCTGGCCTCGGAGTACAGGACGTCGACGCGGAGTGTTCGGCAACCCGGCGCTCCAGCGTCATCCACCGTTCGGCGAGCGACGCCACCGCCGTGCAGTCAGCCGATCTCCACGAAGACCTGATCCACGTGCCCGTCACTCGGGCTCTGATCGCATGCAGGCCGGCCTGGGACGGGCTAGAGCAATCGGCTACGGTGCGACCTGGCTTCCGCGCGGAGTGCCTCGACAAAGGCAGCGGTCGATTGCTCGTAAGCCTCGCCGACATTCTCCTCACCTGCGGTGTCGGCGCACTGTTGGTAAAGCAGCCAGCATCCGCGTATGCCCAATAGAAGATCTTCCAATAGGTCTCGTGCGGGACGCGAAGGGTCGAGAGGAGTCGTGCGGATCTCTTCGCGCAGTGCCTCATTGGCGCGGGACGAGCTGCCCAGCTCGCGGGTGAGGTCATCGATCTCGTCGATCTGTTCGAGGAGCGCGTCCAGATCAGGGACCCTCCCCTCGGCAGCGGCCATGGCACCGCGGATCAACCTGGTGACCGTGGCGTATGGATTCGGCCCGGCGGACATCATTTCCAACACGGTCGTCGGCGTACGATGCGGCAGCGCCTCAATATTGTCGGCTTCCATCACGACCACCGTGGGGTCCAAGCCCGACTGACCGGCAGCGACGTCGGCAGCCGCCTGAAGCCAATGAGCCGCCGCTACTCCTGCGGCAACCGGATCAACCTCAGTGAACAACGCTTCGGCGTCAAGAGGGTTCTGCCACAGCAGCCTGTCGGCGGCTTCTACCTGGACGGGGGACGCACCCTCGCGGCTGAGCAGGACCGCCTGGCGGGCCCGGCCGGTCAGATCCCCGAGTTCGGCGCGTTCGAGGGCGTCGATCTCAGATCGGACCTCGCTGACGATGACATCGCGCAAAGCAGCGTCAGCGATGGCATGCAGGGCTCGACCGACACCGTGGGCGGCCTCCTCGGTGGGAACATAAGGTTGAATCATCATCCCAGCGCGAGGCAGATTCGGATTGATCAGCGCATCGGGAGCCCTGGAAAGCGCCTCCCGAGCCTCCTGACGACGCCAACCTTCGGCATTGACCTTCAGGCTCTCAGCTGCGGACGCCGGGTGGGTGTAGGTACGCCACGCGGTGGCTGAGAATTCGGTCAGTGCCTGTGCAAGGCGTTGAATTCGGACGTCATCGATCTCGCTGGACAGTTCAGCGACCACAGTGGCGACATCACCCAGGCCGGTACCCCAGGTCACGATCAAGGTGCGGCGTGTCGTGTCGTACGCGTATCGACTCATCTGCTGCCAACCCCCGCATGGTTGTCGAGTTTTCACCATGACAGTTCGCGGACAACACCGCAGGCGCTTCGTCACCGAAACCCGCCATTGTGACGATGCTGGTCACGATGATGTTGGAAACATTTCCTGACAGGCATCAGTCGATAAGGAAAGTGCGTCGTTAAAGAGCGAAGCCAACGCAGCCGTACGCCCGCCTGACCGATGCGGCACAAACCAGGACCACAGGAGCCCGGTTCGGAAGGCGATCACGAGCAAGCCGAACGCCCAGGCTTGGACTGCGGACCCAGCCCATCGCGGTCTAGCCAAAGAGTGAACATGCGTGCGCAAGAGACGCTATCCGCAGACGGACAGTACAGAACGCGCCGTACCGGCGATTGTCATCAAGGGCGAGGGTGGACGCCGTGACCTACCGGACAGACTGGAGTCCATCAACTCCGGGGAGGTCCTTGTTGGCCCGGGGCCCATTGGGGCCGACTTGCTGGAATCCTCGTGTCTTCTTGCACGCAGTCCCGGACGCGGAGCCTCTCATTCGGGTGCCTTCGCCTTCGTGGGCAGGCCCTGCCCGACTGCCGACCATGTCGTGGACGTCCGGGCTCGGCTCACTACGGCGTGCCGAGCCCGGGTCGTCGCCGTGGATGACCTGCACGCGGGGGCCGGCTATCGGCGGCCGGCCGGGGCCTGGGCCACGGCGGGTTCTTCTTCGGGGTCACGGTCGTGGGGCGTTCAGGGTCTCTCGGGCAAGGTGGCGCCGCGGGTCGAACGCGTACCAGGAGGCCGTTCAGGTGCATCTCCAGGCCGGGCCGCAGCCGTCGGGCTGTGTTCCCTCGTCGTCGCCGACGAAGGTCAGGTGACGCGCAGAGGTGCGGGAGACGATCCGGCGGGCAGCGGATCGTCGTCCGTGGCGCGCACGGTGAGGTTCCCCTCACCACCGCGGGCGCCTACGACGACCCGTCCCCATATGCTCGCCGATGGTGCCCTGGTCACACCTGCGACGATGGACCGCCTGGACGCCAACGCGGCGGCACGGGCCGTCGTACAGGCGGGTCTGGTGGCAGCCTTGCGCTTGCCGAGAACTACGTCCACGCAGGTCAAGCAGCATGCGCGTACTCGTTGAAGATTCCGCCCAGGCGATGCCCTGATGAGGCCGATGCTCGTTGTAGAGGGTTCTTTCGTAGGCGCCTTCTTGAAAATCTTGGCGCGCACTTACCGATCATGCCTTCGGCGGGCCACTAGGCAGTAAGACTCGTTCACCGGGCGGCTGCCGCTCTCTGAGGAGAAACCGGGCCGGGAGGGGGCAACATGTATCTCGCGATGATGACCCAGCTGATAATTGCACTGCTGGGTGTGGTCGCGGCAGCGATGCCGATCTGGGATAGGGCACGGCGGCGAAAGATCGTACAGGCCGAGCGGAGGATCACCACCAGAAAGAGTGAGACCGAGATCGAACGTGGTTCCGGTGATGGTTGAGCATGGAGCCACTGACCCAGTCCGGCCAGCAACATATACCGCCTACCACGGAAGCGGTAACGCGGGCAAAGTTGCAGGCGATGCGCGAACCATTCCTCGAACTCTTCGAACATCACCACCGGAAGGTGGTGGCGTTCCTGATGAGTAACGGAGCCACTCTGGCGGAAGCCCAAGACGCGGCTCAGGATGCCTTTCTCGAAGCCTGGCAGTCGGCCACCTCGGGCACGTGGGAGCAGATCAGCAACCCACCCGCCTGGATCCGCGTGGTCGCACTACGCCGGTACCGCAGGCCCCCCGGCCCGCGCAACCGGCCGCTCGTCACCTCGTCCTCGCCTGAACTGCTCCCTGACGAGCCGGCGTCGGCGCTGGGACCCGAGGAACTGACCACCCAGACGTTGACCGTGCTGGGCGCGCTTCAGAATCTGGATGAAGAGTGCAAAACGGTCATGGCCTTCCATCTGGATGACTTTCCTGCAGTCGAGATCGCCAAAGCGTTACGGACAGACGCTCAGAAGGTGCGAAACCTCCTGAAGAAGGCGCGTGCGCAACTGGCCCAGGACCTGGCGGCTCCAGATGACCAGAAAGGAGGCACAGCCCGATGACCGGTCACCAGAACCCGAACTCGCGTGATCGCCGGCCGCTCAGTGAAGAACAACTCGACGCCGTCCTCCAAGCCGCCCACGACGAACTGGGCGCATACACTGAACGACACACCGACTCTTTCACCGCCATGCTGGCCCTGCTGCCGGATGAGGGAGCCGATGGCGCCGACGAGGAGCTACCCCCCTCATTGCCCAGAATGCGCCACCTCGCTCCACGCGCCAACAGCACCATGCGCGGCCTTGCGGTTGCCGCGCTTTCGATCGCTGCGCCGCTTCTCGTGCTGATGCTGTTCCAATCGACTCTCCACACACGGCCGGCCGCGCATGTCTCGCCCCTTGTCTCAACAGCGCCTGCACGTCCGGCATCGTCTGCCATCCCAAGACCGGTCGTCCCCACACCGCAGCCGGAGGCTGTCGGAGTACCGCGGATGCCTCCCCCTCCCCCCCGGCTCACCGCCGCTGACCAGCGCTTCTTGGACGTCCTGGACTCGGACGGCATCTCGGCCCCAGACGAATGGGCCATCGAGGCAGGACGCTACACGTGTGGTATCGACTACTCCTCCGCCTACCGGTACCTCACCGACGGCGGCCTCCACGGTCACCACGTCAGGGCATTCCTGAACGAATGGAGGAATACCCACGCCGGTTGTGATCCGACCGCTGAGCCACCCTGGCGGTAGCAGACGCCCGGAACGCGAGCAAGCCGCACCCGGTGCTCGATATCCCCGCAATGACGTAGCACCCTTGGCACCGTGCCGCGCCGATAGACCCATTTCCCCGTCCCTAATACCGGACGGCGTGACACCAGTACCAAGTGGGTGACGCGGAGAACGTCCGGCCTGAGCGCTATGGTGCGTCTCATGAACACACTCCATGCCAGCCCTGACGAGACGACCCGGGCGTGAGCCGCTACCGGGGGCCCGCCACCCTGATCAGCAGCGACGGAGCCGAGGTCGAGGTTCACGTCGACCTGCGCGCCAAACAGCGCGAATGGTCCGGGACCGCGACCATCGGTGACTTCGATGCCACCGACCGTCACGACCGGACGCTGAGACTCCCAGACGGCCGCGAGGCACAGGTCACGCTCAGCAGTTCGGCAACCTGGTCTGACGTCATCACGCTGGTCGGAAGCGGCCCACCGCCCTTCGCCTGAGCAGGCCCGTCCGGGCAGCGAACTCACACGCCACTGCCGGCAAGCGGGCCGTCCCAATATCCGCCAGCCGGTTACCGGGCACCGTGCGTGGCCGCTGACGGGACCGTGGTCAAGGAAGGAGTGGCCGCCCACGGGAGAATGATCTTGCTGCTGGCAGAGCCCCATGCGTGGGCCTGGCGGGCGCACGCGATGCCGGGGTCGGGGTAGTTGGGTAGTCGGAGTCGCTGGTGGGGTTGTTCTGGGCGTAGCTGTAGGGGTTGAGCGATTCCGGGTTGGCCAGGGGGTCGGGGTTGATGAAGCGGCCGATGGCGGCGTCGTAGTAGCGGTGGTCGAGGGCGACCAGGTCGGTGGTGGGGTCTTCGGTTCTGCCGAGGAACCCGCGTTCGGTGGCGGTGATGTCGTCGCGTCCGCCGCGGTGCGTGCCGCAGGCGCAGGTAACGCTGGCGTGCGACCGTCAACGACCTCAGGCCATCTCAAGAACGGCCCCGAGGGCGTGGCGTGAGCCTTGAGCGGCTCAACGCTCCTGCTGGAATTTCTCCACGAGGCGGGATACGTCGTCGCCGAAAAGGGACTCATTCAGCTGTTCGTGTTCGGCGATGACCGCGGCGCTGCGGAGGAACATGGCCTGCTCGTATTCGTTCAGCGCGGTTTCGGGGTCGTCACGGTGCGCGGCGATGGCCTTGCCGAGTTCGGCACCGTCGAGCATGGCCAGGTTGGCGCCTTCGCCGTTCGGGGCCGCGAGGTGGGCGGCATCGCCGAGCAGCGTCACACCGGGCACCCGGCCCCACCGGTGCTCGGTCGGCAGAGCGTAGTGGGGGCGCAGGACCGGCCCGGTGTCGCAGTCGCTGATCAGCGCGGTGAGCTCGGGTGCCCAGCCGTCGAACTCCGCCGCGATCCGCGCGGTGGCCGCGCGGGCATCGGTGAAATCGATGGCGGCGAACCAGTCCCGCGGCCTGGTCAACCCCACGTAGGTGTGCAGGGTGTCGCCGGTTTCCCGGTGAGCGAAGATCTCCTTGCCCCCCGCGGGCGCCATCATGGAACCGCCGCCGACCGCTTGCGCGGCGCCCGGGTGCCGGGTGTCGGCGTTGAACAGGTAGGTCTCGACGAACGACCTCCCGGCGTACTCGGGTATGGCGGTGGACACTAGCGGCCGGACCCGCGACCACGCGCCGTCGGCGCCGACCAGCAGGCTGGTGGCGACGGTGCCGCCGTCCTCGAACGTCACCTCGTGGCGGCCCTCGCTCAGGGTACGGGTGCCACTGACCTTGTGGCCCCACTGGACGGTGTCGGCAGGGAGCGAGTCGTGCAGAATCCGCCGAAGCTCGGCGCGCATCACCTCGGGGCGCCCACCGGTGCCGTCATCGAGTTTGTTGAACAGGACAGACCCGTCCCGGTCCAGGATTCGCATCTGCTGGCGGCCCTTCAGGACGATGGCATGGAACTCCTCCATGAGATCGGCCGCCTCGATGGCGAGTTGCCCTTTGCAGTCGTGGATGTCAAGCATCCCGCCCTGCGCGCGCGTCTCCGGGGAAGACTCCGCCTCGTAGACCGTGGCTGGGATTCCGCGGACGTGCAGGACGCGGGCAAGCGTGAGGCCACCGAGACCAGCACCGATGATCGTGACGTCATTGCTCATAGTGATTCCCTTACTGGTCGCATGTCTGCCCGATGGGCATCCGGCAGGTTCTCTGGAAAGCTGCCAGACCCCTCTGATGCGCCGCTGACACCGGACCGACCCGCCCCTGACACGTGCAGGCCGGGTCAGGCCGAAAGAGGAATCAACCAGGGCGGACGTTGAGCGTGTGTGTCACACGCGTACGAGAACAGGTGGACGGCGGTAACGCGGCCCTGTCCCGGCTCGCTGAGCGGCGGTCAACGCCACCAAACCGGTCGACGGACGGGTCCATCCGTCATTGTCGTCCAGCACTGAGAGCGGACCCATACGGTCGTCGGACCGCAGTAGGAGGATCGTGGGTGCCTCACGTACCGAAGGATCGTCCGAGACCCAATCGATGAAGTCCTGGCTTGAGGTGTCCATGCCGGCGCGTTCGGCGAGAGCCCGCCCACGCGCCAACCGCCGTGGCCCCCCAAAGGCAGCAACGCAAGGTATCTGGAGGCCATGTTCCGGTCGGTCCAGCGCTTATCGAATACGGAGCCGATTCATCCTCATCGGTCCTGGTGGTGGAGGGTGAAGAATGGTCTGCACGATGGTGGTGAGACGGCTGGGTGAGCAGCAGGCCTTCCGTAGGATGTGCATCCCTTGAGCGCAGCGGCGCCTCGCTCGCCCGGGGCGCTGACCTGGGCGCGGTGCCGGTTGAACAACTTCTCGCGTTTCCCCAGATCGCGATGCTTCTTGCGCTTGTAGGGAGTACCGACCGCGCCGCCGACTCCGACATACCCCTGTCGGCGTAGCAGCCGATCGCCCGGGCGATCAGGGCGTCGATGATGCCGTGCTCGCGGGCGGCGGTCAGAGGTAGGGCCGGTGACGCCCAGATCAGCTCGCCGTGCGGGTCGGTGAGGAACTGGACGTTCACGCCGTGGCGGCGGTGTTTGCCCGAGTAGTGGAGCCGGTCGTTCCCGCCCGACAGGCGGTCAGTGGCCACCAGCGTGCCGTCCAGGATGACATGGGCCTTGCGCTGGGAGATCCGCATGGCTTGGCGCAGGTCGGGGGCCAGGTCGGCGAGCAGTTCGATCACCTCGGTGACGTAGCGGTGCGCGGTCGCGGCACCGACGCCGAACGCCGCATCGGAGCTCCTGGTGGTCACGATCGCCGCAAATCTCGATCTACCAGGAGCTCTCTCGTTGTCGCTCACGCCGCGCAGGACGCAGCCAGCCCGTGACCTGCGGACTCAGGTTGGAATTCCCTCACTCTTGGCTGGCGCAGCATCTTCCTCAATATTCCCATTGAGGTTTTCCCTGCAAGATTGATTCGGGTAGTAGGGCATTCCCGGGCATGATCGGTAGCGCAAGGGGAGACTCGCGGACAGATCGCCGGGCCCGGAAACGGGACGTGGAGCCCCGGTAGAAGAGGT
>NZ_SMKU01000113.1 GCF_004349215.1 Actinomadura rubrisoli
GGTAATGCCAGCAGGTCATAACCCGGGTGAATGCCCCATCCCCGCCGCTGAGCTGGGCGGGGATGGGGCATTCACCCGGGTTATGACCTGCTGGCATTACCTGGCTTTTGTCGCGAATGAGACTGTTATGGCGTTCCTTCGGCCTCTCGCGCGGGGCTCCCCGCCCGGAATTCCCCCCGGCACCGGCAGGGAATTGCAACCGCTACCGCGCGAGAGGTGATACGACGCACGCCGGGAGAAAAGGCGGAAGCGAATGAGAACGCGTACCCGACCCGCCCGGGCACGCTGGCGCATCGCGTGTGGAGTCGCAGGAGTGGCCGCGGCCACCTTCGCGGCCTCGTCCGGTGTCGCCTCAGCGGGCAACCTCCAGATCAACCAGGAGGTCCAGCAGCAGAACCAGTGGTGCTGGGCAGCCAGCGGGCTGACCATCGCCAAGTTCCTCGGCAAGAGCACCAGCCAGAACGAGTTCTGCAACATGGCCAGGAACCGCACGGCCGGCTCCCAATGCCCGAACCAGCCCGGTTACCTGGAGTGGGCTCAGACGGCCTTTAGGAAGCTCGGGATCTCCGCCGGCACGGTGGGCGGCCCGATGGCGTTCACCGCGATCAAGGCTGAGATCGACGGCAACCGCCCGATCGAGACCGGTATCTACTGGACGGCCGGCGGCGGACACGCCCAGGTCATCTACGGCTACAGCGGCACCTCGACGATCGCCTACGGCGACCCGTGGCCCTCCAGCCCCCGCTACTCGGAGATGTCGGCCGGTAGCTACACCAGCAACGGCCAGTTCCGCTGGGGACAGGCCCTCTACCGGGTGGGAGCTTGAGCCATGCGCAGTACTGCTAAGTTCTCCGCGGCGGCCCTGACCGCCGGACTCGGTGCCTCCGTGTTCATGGGCGTCGGCCCGGCGATGGCCGCCGGCCCCGCGGACTCCGCGGCGGCGGGCAAGGCCGCCGCGCAGCCGGCGGCACAGAAGTGGCTCGCCTCGTTCTTCGTCCACCAGGACCAGTTCAAGCAGGGCAAGCTCACCAAGCAGACCGTCACCAAGGCCCAGGCGGACGCCAAGGCCCCGCGGCTTGAGACCGGCGCCCTGCCCGTCTACTCGCTGAACCCTGCGTTCGTGAAGGGCACGACGAGCGAGGTCGCGACGTTCGCCTACTACGCGGTCGGCGCGAAGTCGGCGACCGGGCAGCACGCGACGATGTGGCTGTCCAAGAGCGGCAAGAGCTGGAAGGTCACGAACATCGCCTCCGGCTCTGACGAGGCCGTGTACCCGGCCAAGGCGGCCGGCGGCACGGTGTTCACCGAACCGCAGATCCACGCCTGGTACCGGCTCGCGAACGGACGGGTCACCGGTCTCAACGACACCGCCGTCACCTCGGTCGGCAAGAGCGGCGTGACGCTGGCCGCCTACCAGCAGCTCGTCCGCACCAGGTACGCCGACAAGCTCCCCGGCTCCCAGTACCAGACCAGCGGGAAGCTCGGCGGCTACTCGCCCACCACGGGCGTCAGCAAGCAGTCAGAGGGCACGGGCACGGCGCCCGTCATCCTGGCGCTCGCCGGCGGCGGCGTGATCGCCGCCGCGGGGATCGCCGTGGCCCGGCGCAAGCGCGTGCTGGGCTAGCCGAAATGCGTGCGGGTTCCGGGGACCGCTGCCCCGGGACCCGCCGTCCTTTTTCAGGGCTCCGCCGTCCCTTCCCACGAGGGGGCGACAGGTTTTCAGGACGTGGCGACAGGGAGGGCCGGGTGCGCCTCGGGATGCTCGTCCCACCACTCGCCGTACACGCTCTGGCCGCGGACGAGGTCCATGTACACGTCGTTGAACAGGCCGCGCAGCCGTCCCGCCGCCTGCTCCGCCTCCGGCCGCCACACCAGGACGACCCGCTGCCCGAGCGGGTCCCCGGTGATGCGGCGGAACGCGACCCCTTCGCGGGGGCTCGCCGTCGGCTGGTACATCCCGATCGCGCGCCCCGACCGGATGATCGAGGACGAGATCTGCCAGTCGGTCGACCAGTACCGCACGCGCGGCTGGAAACCGGCCTCCGCGCACACGCCCCGCAGGTAGGCGGGCCACGGGCCGTCGTCGAGCGGGTCGTCGAGCCAGTCCACGTCGGCCAGCTCGTGCAGGTCGATGGTGAGGCGCGCGGCCAGCGGGCTGCCGGAGGCCATCCCGACGAGCGCCGGCTCGCACTCCACGAGGACGAGCCGCTCCAGGCCGTCCAGGACGGGTGGGGTGTAGTTCACCGGCTCCTGGAAGAGCCCGATGTCGAGGGCGCCCGAGGCGAGCAGCGCCGGGATCCGTCCGCCGCCCTGGTCGACGCGCAGTTGCAGCCGGGCGTCCGGCGCCAGCGTGTCCAGGCGGTCGCTCAGCTTGGGCAGCGGCGGGCACGCCTGGATCCCGACCCGCAGCAGCGGCAGGGCCTCGGGGTCGCGCAGGCGGTGCGCGAGCGCGGCGTTCAGGTCGTCGATGCAGGACAGCGCCGCGCGCGCACGGGTGGCGACCTCCGCGCCCACCGGCGTCGGCATCACGCCCTCGGGCGACCGGACGAACAGCTGCACGCCCAGATGGCCCTCGACCCGGCGGAGCATCGTGCTGACCGCGGGCTGCGTGAGGTTGAGGCGGGCCGCCGCCTTGCTGATGCTGCCGGTTGCGGCGATGGCCTCGATCATCCTGAGGTGGTGGGGACCGAGATCCACGAGCATGCTCCTGACCGTGCCTCTGCCCCGTCGACTCGATTCAAGCGCATATTAACCCTCCATACGCCCGCACAGAATAGAAATGCGTGCCAGACCGATAACAGTGTTGCGCGGTTTCGCTACTGTCCGTGAGCCGCGTCCAGCACCTGCCGCGGCGGGCTACTGCGGGCCGGTAGCCGACCTCAGGGCGGCGATGACGGCGGTGAGCTGGGTGAGGAGGCCGGCCAGGCTCGTCTGGTCGGTGCCGTTGACCGTGACCGAGCGCAGCTCGTCCGGCTTGGGCAGCCTGGACATGATCTCCGGAAGCGAGGCGATCAGCCGGCCCTGGACGGCGGCGGGGGTGCGCCCGTTCTCCAGCTCCGCGCGGGCGCGCTCGCGTTCGATGTCCAGGAGGGCCTGGCCGTGGCGCGACTGGGCGCGGAGGTCGGCCAGGGCCAGCTCGGCGTCCAGTTCGAGGCGCCCCAGCTCCTGCTCGCGCTCGACGCGCAGGCGGCCCGTCTCGGCCTCCTCCGCGTGCCGCTCGCGCTCCATGCGCAGCGCGTGCCGGGTCGTCTCGGTCTCCAGCTCGGCGACCTCGCGGGAGTCGTCGTGCTCGCGCCTGGTCCGGCGGAGCCGCTCGGCGACCTCGGTGTCGAACCGCTCGGCCTCGTTGCGGGCGCGCAGCTCGTCCAGCTCCCGCTCGTGCTCCAGGCGCTGCGTCTCCTTGAGCCGGGCGGCGGCCATCTCGCGCTGCGCGACCGCCTCCTCCGCCTCCAGCTCCGCCAGCCGGGCGATCTGCCCCTGCTCGGCCCGGTAGGGCTTCTGCAGGTTCTCCCAGAGCCGGGACGAGCTGACCACGGCCTCCTTGATCTGCACCGTGACGATCCGCAGCCCGAGGCCCTGGTCGCTGTGGTCCTCGCCCTCGGCGACCGCGCGCAGCCGCGCCGTCAGCTCCTCGATGATGGGCTGCTTGTCGCTGAGGACGTCCCGCACGCCCATCGTGGAGACCTTGTCCTTGATCGCCGCCTCCGCCTGTTCCCTGAGCTGGAGGTTCACCAGGCGCATCGGGTCGCCCGCGTCCCCGAAGTCCAGCTTGCGGTAGGCGGTGGCGAAGTCCTGGATGATCCACTGGACGTAGCCCTGGACGAGCACGCCCTGCAGCTCCTGGCAGATGCAGTACGCGTTGATCAGGATGGTCTGCGCCGCACCCGGCACCACCAGGAACGAGTCGGTGGACGGGTTGAACCGGAACGAGACGCCCAGGCCGACGTGCAGCGGCTCGTCCCGGCCGCGGCGGGTGTGCACGACGAACGCGTTCGGCGGGACGAGGACGTTCTTCCAGCGCCAGAATCCGCTGATCCGCACGTCGACGGGGCCCGGGGCGGGCCGGTCCCCCGTGGCGGCGAGGGCGCGGTGGCGCTTGGCGAGCGGCCCCGCGGGCGGCCCGGCGGCGCCCGGCGCGGCCTGCGGCGCGGCGGCCCGCCTGGCCCGCAGGTCGTCTTCGAGCACCGCCTGCTGCGCGACGACCTTCTCAAGGTAGGTGTTGCCCTGGTCAGCGCTGCTCACATCCGGCATGCCGGACACCTTAGTGCGGGCTGAACCCTGTGCCTGGGCGCTTGCGTACCCCCGTGTGTGGCAGCGCATGAGCGGCGGGCACCCCGGGCCGACCCGCCGATGCTCGCGATCGGGGCCCTGGCGACGGCGCTGGTCGTCCTCGCGCTGGCCGTGCGGCTCGGCGGGGCGTTCGGTGCCGCCGCGACCCCCGGCCTGTCGCAGGCGGGGGCGCTGACCAAGGTCGGGCTCGCGGTCGCCAAGCTCGGGATGAACGTGGCCTCCGTCCTCACGGTGGGCTGGCTGCTGGCGGCGGCGGTCCTCGTTCCCGAGCGGTCCGGGACGACCCGGCGGTGCCTGCTCGCCGCGTCCAGGAGCGCCATGGCCTGGGCGCTGTGCGGGCTGGCGCTGGTCGCGTTCACGGTGTCGGACCTGTTCGGCGTCCCCGCCACCGGCATCACCGGGAACATGCTGCGCACGTTCCTCATCGAGCTTCCGCAGGGACGGGCGCTTCTGCTCGTCATCGCCGCCGCCGTCGCGCTCTCATTCGCGGCACGTCTGTCCGGCGCCGAAGGCGCGGCCGGGTACCTGCTGATCGGCGCGCTCGCGGGCCTGATGCCGCCGCTGTTCACCGGCCATGCCGCGTCCGCCGCGCACCACGCGCTCGCCGTCCACAGCCTCGCCGCGCACGTCGCCGGCGTCTCACTGTGGATCGGCGGGCTCGTCGCCCTGGTCACGGTCGCGCCGGACGTCCGCGACCGGCTGCCCGAGACCGTCCGGCGGTACAGCGGTCTGGCGCTGGTGTCGTTCGCGGTCGTCGGGGTCAGCGGCGCGGTGAACGCCTGGGTGCGGCTGGGCGGCGTCCACCTCGGATCCCGGTACGGAATGCTGGTGGTGGCCAAGGCGGCGGCGCTCCTCGTCCTCGGCGCGATGGGGTGGTGGCACCGGCGCGCCACCATCCCCGCCCTCAGCTCCGGTGCGGGCGCGCGGGGCTTCGTCCGGCTCGGGGCCGCCGAGATCCTCGTCATGGCGGCGGCCATGGCGCTGGCGACCGGGCTGTCCCGCACGCCGCCGCCCGAGGTGTCGCCCGGGACGCTCGATCCCGTCGCGCTGCGGCTCGGCTTCCCCCTCCCCGGTCCGGCGGGACCGGGCCCCTACCTGCTGAACTGGTGGATCGACCCGCTCTTCCTGGTGCTGGTGACGGCGGGCGCCGTCCTGTACGGGGCGGCCGTGTTCCGCGTGCGGCGGGACGGCTGGCCGCTGCACCGCACCCTGGCGTGGACGGCGGGCCTGGCCGTCGTCCTGCTCGCGACCTGCGGCGGAGTCGCGCGCTACAGCATGGTCCTGTTCAGCGCGCACGCCGTCCAGCACGTCATGGTGGGCCTGGCCGCGCCGCTGCTGCTGGTGCACGGCGCCCCGCTGACGCTGGCGCGCAAGGCGCTGCCCTCCGCCCGGACGCTCGACGCGGTGGCGGGAAGCCGGGGCGCCCGGGCGGCCGCCCACCCGGTCGTCGCGTCGGCCTTGCTCGTCGTGAGCCTGTACGGCTGGTACGCCTCGCCGCTGTTCGCGTCGTCCCTCGCCAACCACGCCCTGCACTCCGTCGCCATGGCGGGCTTCCTGGCGATCGGGCTGGCGTTCTTCGCCGGGACGGCCGGGCCCCGGGCGCTGCTCGCCGCCGTCCCGCTGCACGCGCTCGCCGGCATCGCCCTCGCGCGCCCCGGGACGGTCTTCGCCGGCGGCTGGTACGGCACGCTGGGCCGCACCTGGGGCGCCCCGCCCCTGGACGATCAGCGCCTCGGCGCCGCCGTCCTGGCGGCGGCCGCCGTGACCGCGACGGGCGCCGCGCTCGTCCCCCGGCTACTCGCCGCCGTCCGGAGCGGACGCCAGCACTAGGCCGAGGTGCATGCCGAGTTCCTCGAACACCGCCAGGTCGGTGACCGTGAAGGGCGGCCGCTCCTCGCCGCGGATGAGGAGCAGCGCCCCCAGGACGTCCTCCTCGTCCCGGATCGGGACGCCCACGGCGGACCCGGTGCCCAGCTTGGCCAGCGCCCGGCGGGACTCCGCGGTCCCCCCGAACGCGCCGCTCTCCCACAGCGGGATGTGCAGCGTGGACTCGCCGGTCTGGACGATGTAGCGGGACACGTCCGCCGGTTCGAGGGAGCGCAGCGTCCGCGTGATCGACGGCTCCTCCTCGTCCTTGGGGCCCGCCACCGCGGCCCGCTCGACCGCCGTCCTGCCCGGCCAGTGCCCGCGCGCCGGCCGTCCCCCGCCTGCGGGCCCGACGGCCAGGTCGGTCACCGCCCAGTCGGCGCACTCGGCGGCCAGCAGCTCGGTCGCCTCCGTCACCAGCCGCCGGGACGGCACGTCGCGCGCGCGGAGCAGCAGGCGGGTCATCCGGCCCATCACGTCCAGCCGCCGCACATACGCGGCCACGGCCATGATCTCCTGGTGCGGCTCCGGGCTGAGGTCCGCGGTGACCAGCACGGACGGCGCGCCCTCCGGGCAGAGGTCGAGCCGCGCGAGGGTGAGGCGGAGCTGCGGCGGGCGGCGCTTGGACGAGCCGAGGCGGCACGGCAGCGTGCCGGGGCACTCCTCGCGCAGGACGCCGGCCAGCTCGCAGCGGAACGACACCCGCCACGGCAGCTCGACGAACACCGCGAACGGCTTGCCGACCGCGTAGCCGGCGGTGACGCCGAGCAGCTCGGCGCCCTGCCGGTTGACCGCCCGGATCACGCCCGTGGCGTCCAGGACGAAGGCGGGCGCCGGGAGCTCGTGGAAGGCGCGGTGGACCAGGTCCCGCCGCCCCGCCTCGTCCCCGCCGAGCTCGGCCAGCCGCTCGATCTCGTCGATGCAGGCGCGCAGCTCGTCCTCGGCGTCCTCCAGCTCCGTCAGCGCGAGGGCAAGGGCCGGCTCGGAGCGGCGGAGGCGGGTCAGGCGGCCGCTGAAGGCGTCCAGGTCCCTTCTGAAGGCAGAGGTGTCCAGTCGCGGGGTCATGGCGTGAGGCCCTCCCTTGCCCGGCGGTGATCCCGGATACCAGGAATTCTCCTCAGTTTGGGCGGGAAAGGAAGCCGTAACCTGACAATCCCTCTTGCCGTCAGCCATCCTCGCTGGTCAAGTGATCCATAATGATGATCACGCCGCGGGGGCGGCCCGGCTCGTCGCGGAGCGGGACCGACTCCACCCGCAGCCGGATCGTCCGGCCGCGCCGGTTCACCGCGTCCACCGCGGTCTGGGCGGCGCCGCCGCGCTCGGGGTCGGCGAGCATCCGGCGCAGCGACGGGACGATCTCGCGCACCGGCAGGCCGATGTCGAGCGTCTCCAGGTCGCGGCCCTGAGCCTCCTCCGCCCGCATCCCCCACAGCTCCTCGGCGCCGCTGTTCCACACCTTCACCCGCAGCTCCTCGTCCACCACCACCGCGGCGGCGCCCAGGCTGCGCAGCACCGAGCCGAGGAACGAGTTGGCCGAGTCGAGCTCCTCGCCGCGGATCCGGAGCGCGTCGTTGATCTCCTGGAGCTCGTCGTTGGTGGACTGGAGCTCCTCGTTCATCGTCTCCAGCTCCTCGTTGGTCGACTGGAGCTCCTCGTTGGTCGTCTCCAGCTCCTCGTTGGTGGACTGGAGCTCCTCGTTCGTGGTCTCCAGCTCCTCGTTCAGCGACTGCAGCTCCTCGTAGGCGCGCTCCAGCTCCTGGTTCGAGTGCTCCAGCTCGTCCCGCAGCCGCCGGTAGTGGGTCACGTCGGAGAAGCTGATGCCGACCCCGACGGCCTCGCCCGGCCGCCGGAACAGCGGGACGACCTGGACGTGGAACACGCTGGGCTCGGCCCCGGCGGAGCGGTGCCACACCACGTCCTGCAGATCCGCCGGCCGGCCCTCCTTGCCGACCTGCTCGATCACCGACCGCAGCTCCGCCGGCCGGTACGACACCTCCAGGTCCTGGAAGGGCCTGCCGATGTCCCGGGGCCGCAGGTTGAACAGCAGCTCGGCCCGCGTGTTGGCGACCGCCAGGTTCCCGGCGAGGTCGACGGCGAGCTGCGCGACGGGCCCCGCGTCGAGCGCCGCCTGCTCCAGCCGCACCGACGGCGGCGCGGCGGTCCGCGCGCCGTCGTCCCACACCTTGGAGGGAAGACCGGGGACCTCGACGTTCGAGATCTTGCGGAACAGACGCTTGCGCAGGTCGATCGGCTCGAACCGGTCGCCGTGGTTGAGCAGCATCTCGGCCTTGCCGAGGAACAGGTAGCCGGGGTCGCCGAGCGCGAAATGGAACCGCCTGATCACCCCGGTCTGCGTCTCGGCGTTGAAGTACATCAGCGTGTTGCGCGCCACCAGCAGGTCGACGCGCGAGATCGGCGCGTCGTGCGTGAGGTCGTTGCGGCCGAAGATCACCTGCCGGCGGAGGTCGCGGCGGAAGGCGTACCGCTGGCCCGACCGCTCGAAGTAGGACTCGCGCAGGTCCTCGGGGACCTCGGCGACCTGCCGTTCGGTGTAGCTGCCCGTCCGCGCCTGCTGCAGGGCGTCCTCGTCCAGGTCGGTGGCGTAGATCTTCACCCGCTCGCGGAAGTCGGCGGTGCCGAGCGCCTCGGCGAGCACGATCGCGAGCGTGTACGCCTCCTCGCCGGTGGCGCACCCGGCGCTCCAGACGCGGATCGGGCGCGCCGGGTCCTTGGCGGCGAGCATCTCGGGCACGACGGTCTCGCGGAGCGCCTGCCAGGCCGCCGGGTCGCGGAAGAAGCCCGTCACGTTGATCAGCAGGCTGTCGAAGAGCCGGGCGAACTCCTCCCCCTCCAGCTCCAGGAAGTCGCGGTACTCCTCGACCCCGGCCAGGCCGAGGGCGTCCATCCGCCGTTTGATCCGCCGCGTCAGCGTCGTCGGCTTGTAGCCCGTGAAGTCGAACCCGCGGGTCTCCTTCAGCATCAGCAGGAGGTCCTCGAACCCGTGCTCGCCAGTCTCGTTCTCCGCCACGCTTCGGAAGCGTACGCTTCCCCGTCAGCAGATCACCGAGAGTCAGGCCGCTCTCCGGCCTGCGAGAGGTATTCGATCAGGGACCGGATCGTCTCCAGCGCCTCCCCGCTCTCCCGGGACGAGGCGTCGAAGATCTCCGCCGACCTGACATGGCCCCGCTCCTTCGCGGACGCCGACATCCGCCGGGTCAGCCGCACGCGCTCCTCCAGCCGGAGCGCCGCCACCCACAGCGCCCGCTCGACCGCGTCGGCCTGGCCGCCGAGCAGGCTGTCGGCCGACCAGCCGTGCCCCAGCCTGCACTCGTACCGGGACGGGCGGACCTCCGAGCGCACGTTCAGCGGACCGCCGCACTCCGGGCAGGTGATCCCGCTCCAGACGCCCGGCGGCTCCTTGGCCACGGGCTCGGTCTCCAGGTAGGTCTCGGGGTCGACGCGCGGCCCCGGCGCTCCGATCCCGACCGGTGTGCGGCTCTGCTCGGCGATGAAGGCCCCCAGTTCCGTCACGGGGAGGGCGACGGCGTTCCGCGTCGCCGCCAGCGCCGCCCGGGGCATCCCGTCGTAGGCGCAGTCGTCCGGGTCCTGGACGGCCACGATCCCGCCGGCCTCCTCGACGACGGCGGCTCCGGCGGCGCCGTCGTCCAGCGTGCCGCTGAGGACCACCCCCACGACCCGGGGGCCCCGGGCAGCGGCCGCGCTCCGGAACAGCGGGTCGGCCGCCGGACGGTGACCGTGCTGCTTGGGGCCGTGCGAGACGTGGACGGCACCGTCGCGGACCAGGAGGTGGTGATCGGGCGGGGCGAGGTACACCCGGCCGTGGCGCAGGCCCTCCCCGTCGACGGCGGCGGCCGCCGGGAGCTTGCCCGCGCGTCCGAGGATCCCCGGGAGCGCGCGCCCGCCCGTGGCCGGGACGTGCAGGACCACCAGGACGGAGGCCGGGAGGTCGGCGGGCAGCTCCGCCATCACCGCCCCGAGAGCCTCGATGCCGCCGGCCGACGCGGCCATGACAACGACGTCGCGCCCCGGTGCGGTGCCCATGGCGAACTCACGGCCCATGGCGGACTCATGCCCCGACGGGCGGGGCTCATGTATGCGGATTCGTGGGCTCGCCGTGAACCCGGGAGGCCCGCTCCCGGTCCGCGTCCGCCAGAGAGCGATGCTCGCGCGCGCGGTCGCGGTGCCGATCCGCGTCGCCGGTCGCGGTGTCGGCCAGGTGGTCGTGCAGCACGGCCGCACGGTCGTGGACGGCGCCCGCCCGGTGGTAGGCGGCGATAGCGGCCTCGCCCGCCCGCGCGGCGTTCAGGGCGGCCAGTCGGACCAGTTCGGCGGAGCGCAGGACGCGCGCACGACCCGAGCCGCCGTTCGGCGGAGCGTCGGCCAGCTCACGGCTCCGGTCCCGCAGCTCCCGCAGCCGCTCGCGGACCTGCTCCAGCCGTCCGCCCCCCGGGCGTTCAACGCGATCGGGCTCCATCGTTCCATTGTCGTCCCCTTCCGGCGCGAAAGCTCCCATGAAGAGGGGGCAATCTCCCGTATCCCGACTCTCCCCGCGAAACAGGCTATGCCGATCACTAGCTCGCGGTAACGTCGCGAACGCGGTCCGTATGCGGTCGAAACCCGAGGAGTGGATCCATGAGCGGCCACGTCCTGCACTCCCCGGGCCCGATCTCGGAACCGTCCGGCAGCCTGATCGGGCTGTCGCGGATGGTGCTGCTCGCCCTGGACGGGCGCGGCCGCGTCCTGCACTGGGACCCCGGCGCCGAGCGGCTCTTCGGCCATCCGGCCGAGGTCGCGCTCGGCCGCGTCTTCGGCGAGCTGTTCGGGGTGCCGGGCGGGCAGGGCGCCGCGCTCGACCCGGCCCAGCCGGGGCCCGTCCAGGCGACGGCGTTCTCGGCGCCGCTGCTCCGCCGCGCCCCGCTGAAGATCAAGAACGTGTCGTGGTGGGTGTACCGCCTGCCCGCGGGCCGCCCGGCTCCCGAAGGGCATGACGGGCATGACGGGCTCAGTGTGCTCGCCTTCGCGACGGAGACGGCGTCCCTGCGGAGCGTCTCGCTGGGCCTGACGGTGGGCGACCAGCTCGTCGTCCGGTCGGCGGGCGAGCCGGAGCCGCACCGCGGGCTCCGCGTCCCCAGCGTCGCCCCCTACGTGCTGCCGGTGGAGCCCCGGCACCTGCCGCGGCTGCAGGACAACCTCACCGAGGTCCTGGACGGGCTGGACCTGCCCGCGCCGGACGGCCTGGCGGAGCTCACCGGGCGGATCCTCGACCTCGGCTACCCCGCGATCAGCTTCATCGTCGGCGCCCGGCTGCCGTTCGACACCCGCGACGGCCTGGTCTCCGACGAGACCATCCTCTCCGCGCGGGCGGCGCCGGAGGGCCTGGCGTTCCTCAGCCGGGCCGGCGCGCGGATCGGCAGCCGGCTCGACCCGTCGCGGACGGCGGAGGAGCTGGCCGGCGCGGTCGTCCCCCGGCTCGCCGACCTGGCCGAGGTCCACGTCGTGGACGACGTGCTCGGCGACTCCGGTCAGGGCGGCGGCGGGTCGTGGGTCGTCCGGAGGCTCGCGCGGTCGTCCTGCGGCCCGCCCGGCGGGCAGCCCGACCCGGAGCCGGTGGAGCTGCCCGCCGACGGCCTGCTGGCCACGGCGCTGGACGCCGCCGCCCCCGTCCACCTGCTCCGCGCGGACGCGGCGAAGGCGTTCGGCGAGCCCGTCCTGCGCCCGTTCTCCCAAGCGGGAGCGCTCACCGTGATCCCTCTCGTCGCCCGCGGCACGGTGGTCGGCGCGCTGCTGCTCGGCCACGAGCCGAGCCGCCGCCCGTCGGGGCAGGATCTCGCGGTCGCCGAGGAGGTGGCGCGGCTGGGCGCGACGTGCATCGCCGACGCCGCGCTCCTCGCGCGCGAGTCGCGGGCGGCCCAGGAGCTGCAGCGCAGCCTCCTGCCGAGCACCGTCCCCGACCTGCCCGCCGTCGAGATCCGCTACCGGTACCTGCCCGGCAGCCCCGGCGCCCAGGTCGGCGGCGACTGGTTCGACGCGCTCCCGCTGCCGCGCGGACGGGTGGCGCTCACCATCGG
Source organism: Actinomadura rubrisoli (assembly GCF_004349215.1). Lineage (GTDB taxonomy): Bacteria > Actinomycetota > Actinomycetes > Streptosporangiales > Streptosporangiaceae > Spirillospora > Spirillospora rubrisoli. Next base: position 12,246 of record NZ_SMKU01000113.1, read on the forward strand.
CGACGTCATGGGCCACGGCTGGCGGTCCGCCGCCACCATGGGCCGGCTGCGGACCGCCATCCACGCCTTCGCCTCGCTGGACCTGCGGCCCCGGTTCCTGCTGCGCAAGCTCGACGACGTCGCCCGCACCCTGGGCGGCGGCTGCTTCGCCACCTGCCTCTACGCCGTCTACGAACCGGAGACGCGGCTGCTGCGCATCGCCAACGCCGGGCACATCCCGCCGATCCTGATCGACCCGGCCGGCGCGTGCCGGTCCCTCCGCGTCCCGAGCGGGGTCCCGATCGGCGTGGGCGGGCACGCGTTCGGGCTGGCGCGGGTGGAGATCGAGGAGGGCAGCCGACTGGTGATGTGCACCGACGGCCTGGTCGAGCGGTCCGGCCAGGACATCGACGTCCGGCTCGACTTCCTGCGCGCCCGCCTGTCAGGCCCCCAGCGGACGCTGGACGAGCTGTGCGACACCGTGGTCGGCGCCCTGAGGGCCGACGAGCGGCGCGACGACGTCACCCTGCTCGCGGCGGAGTTCCGCAAGGTGTGCCCGGACACCGCCCGATGACGGGCCGGGGGTCAGGGCGCCCTAGCGCGCCCGCGTCCTGCAGTGGACGAGCAGGCCGGGCGTCGCGTCCCAGCCGATGAGCCGGAACAGCTTGTCGATGTGCGTCGACACCGAGTGCAGGACGAGCAGGTGCCCCGACTCCCGCAGGACCCGCGCCGCCTGCGTGATCGCCCGCAGCCCCGCGACGTCGATGAAGGCGATCTGGCTCAGGTCGACGTGGACGTCCCCGGCCGCCCGCTCCTCCGCGGCGTGCAGGGCCCGCGTCAGCTCCACGGCGTTCGAGACGTCGACGTCGCCCGACACGCGCAGCCAGGGCGAGCCGGTGCCGCCCGCGACCCGCAGCAGCGCGGTGTCGACCTCGACGAGGTCGTACCGGGGGGCGGCCCGGTCCGGGCGCGGCACGTCGGCACCGGGCTCGCCCTCCCCGCCGCTGATCCGCCAGACCGTCATCCGCTCCTCGCCCTCCGGAGGGGGACGCCCTACCCGGGCGGCCACGTATATGCCACGATCTCACCTGTTCTCAAGATCTGGACCTCAACGCGCAGGAAAACCCGCCCTCGGGAGGCGTTCATGGATGAGCGGACGATCCTCCAGTAACCGGAGCCGCCAAGCCGCCAAGCCCAAGGATCTGTCTAAAGGTGGCCTGGCCCAACCCCCCAGCCGTCGCGCGAGCGCGCGACCTGACCGGTGGGGCGAAGCCGAAGGCAAGCCCCACCGGGAAGATCGCGAAGCGATTCGCGCTCGCACAAGCACGGTCAGGGGGCGAGCCGCCAGGCGAGCCCCCTGGGCCGGGATTGAATGAGCACAGCGCGCTCGCACAAGCACGGTCAGGGGGCGAGCCGCCAGGCGAGCCCCCTGGGCCGGGATTGCAGTTAATACAGTTCAGGGAGGAGGCAGCTGGGGGTGATGGGGAGGCCGCGGATGCGGACGCCCGTCGCGTGGTAGACGGCGTTGGCGATGGCCGCGGCGGCGCCGACGATGCCGATCTCGCCGATGCCCTTGGTGCCCATGGGGTTGAGGTGCGGGTCGCTCTCCTCGATCCAGCCGGCCTCGATGGAGCGGACGTCCGCGCAGGCGGGCACGTGGTATTGGGCGAGGTCGCGGTTCAGGAAGTCGCCGAACTCCTCGTCCATGACCGACTCCTCCAGCAGCGCCATGCCGAGCCCCATCGTCATGCCGCCGATCAGCTGGGAGCGGGCGGTCTTCTCGTTGACGATCCGTCCGGCGGCGAAGATGCCGAGCATGCGGGGGACGCGGACCTCGCCGGTGTCGACGTCCACCTCCACCTCGGCGAACTGCGCGCCGAACGCGTGCCGGGCGTAGGCGTCGCGCGCCTTGATCTCGTCTGCGGTGTCGGCGGACGCCTCGATGCCGTCCGGCGGCACGGCGCCGTTCAGCCGGCCGAGCAGCGCCTCGCAGGCGCGGACCACGGCGAAGCCCCAGCTGGAGGTCCCGGCGGAGCCGCCCGCGACGGACGCGGCGGGGAACGCGCTGTCGCCGATCTCGACCCGCACGCGGCCGAGATCGGCCTTGAGCGTCTCCGCGGCGATCACCGTCAGGGTGGTGCGGGCGCCGGTGCCGATGTCGGACGCGGCGATCCGGACGGTGAACGTGCCGTCGGGCTCGGCGCGGGCCGTCGCCCGGTTCGGCCGCAGGTAGGCGGGATAGGTGGACGCGGCGACGCCCGTCCCGACCAGTTTGCGGCCCTTGCGGCGGACGGCGGGGGCGGGATCGCGGCCGGCCCAGCCGAACCGGTCGGCGCCCTCGCGCAGGCACGCGACCAGGTTGCGGGAGCTGAACGGCAGGCCGCTCTCGGGCTCGCGGTCCGGCTCGTTGCGGACGCGCAGCTCGACGGGGTCGATCCCGGCCGCGACGGCCAGTTCGTCCATCGCCGATTCGAGCGCGTACATGCCGGGCGTCTCGCCGGGCGCCCGCATCCACGACGGCGTCGGGACGTCCAGGCGCACGAGGCGGTGCGAGGTCCGGCGGTTCGGGGCCTGGTACATCACCCGGGTCGGGGTGGTGGTCTGCTCGGCGAACTCGCGGACGGTGGACGTCTGCTCGACCGCCTCATGGATGATCGCGTTCAGCCGCCCGCCGGCGTCCGCGCCGAGCCTGACCCGCTGGATCGTCGGGGTCCGGTACCCGGTGGTCGCGAACATCTGCTGGCGGGGCACCGCGAACTTGACCGGACGGCCCGCCGCCCCCGCGGCCATCGCGGCGAGCACGGCGTTCGGGCGCGGCGTCCCCTTGGAGCCGAATCCGCCGCCGACGTGCGGCGACACCACGCGCACCTGCTCCTTGCCGAGCCCGAAGATCTGGGCCAGCGTGTCCTGGACGATGGAGGCGCCCTGGTTGGAGTCGTAGAGCGTGAGACTGCCGTCGCCGTTCCACTGGGCGATGGTGGTGTGCGGCTCCATCGGGTTGTTGTGCTCGGCGGGAGTCGTGTACGTCGCGTCCACCTGGACGGCGGAGCCCGCGAACGCCTCCTCGGGTTCGCCCTTCTCGGTGTCGGTGGGGAACGCGGGATTCACCTTGTCGGGTTTGTAGAGGCCGCCGTGGTCGGCGCGGAGCCGCACGTCCGGCGCCTCGGACGCGTACTCGACCCGGACGAGCCGGGCCGCCTCCCGCGCGGTCTCCAGCGTCTCGGCGACCACCGCCGCGACGAACTGGCCCCGGTAGGAGACCGTCCGGGACTGGAACACCGCCAGCTCCCCGTCCGGGACGGAGCTGAGCCGCGGCGCGTTCTCGCACGACAGGACGGCCAGCACGCCCGGCAGTTCCAGCGCGGACGCGGCGTCCACGGCGGTGATCTCGCCGCGCCCGGCGCTCGCCTGGACGGCCGCGGCGTAGGCGACGCCGTCCACCGGGTACTCGAACGCGTAGCGCGCCGCCCCGGTGACCTTCTCGCGGCTCTCCAGCCGGTCGAGCGCCGTCATGTCCCCTCCCCCAGCTCGGTCAGCGTGCGGACGATCAGGTTGCGCGCGAGCGGCACCTTGTAGGCGTTGTCGCGCAGCGGCTCGGCCGCCTCCAGCTCGGCCTCGGCGGCGCGCAGGAACGACTCGGCCGTCGCCGGGGCGCCGCGCAGCACGTCCTCGGCGCGCCACGCCCGCCACGGCTTGTGGGCGACGCCGCCCAGCGCCAGCCGGACGTCGCGGACCACGCCGCCGTCCAGGTCGAGGGCCGCCGCGATCGAGACGAGCGCGAACGCGAACGAGGCGCGCTCGCGGACCTTGCGGTACCGGGACGGCATGCCGAGCGGCGGCACCTCGACCGCCGTGACCAGGTCGCCCGGCTCCAGCACGGTGTCGCGTTCCGGTTCGCCGCCGGGCAGCCGGTGGAAGTCCTCGATCGGGACGGTCCGCTCACCGGCGCGGCCCCGGACCCGGACCGAGGCGTCCAGCGCCGCCAGCGCCACCGCCATGTCGGACGGATGGGTCGCGACGCACGCCTGCGAGTGCCCGAGGATCGCGAGGTTGTGGTGCTCGCCCTCCCGGGCCGGGCAGCCGCTGCCGGGGTCGCGCTTGTTGCACGGCTTGGCGGCGTCCTGGAAGTAGGAGCAGCGCGTCCGCTGCAGCAGGTTGCCGCCGACGGTCGCGAGGTTGCGGATCTGGCCCGACGCCCCGGCGAGGACGGCCTGCGCCAGCACCGGGTGCCCGGCGCGCACCGTCCGGTCGGCGGCGAGGTCGCTGTTGGTGACGGCCGCGCCGATGACCAGGCCGCCCTCGGCGTTCAGCTCGATCTGGTCGAACGGCAGGTGCGCGACGTCCACGAGCCGGACGGGCTCCTCGACGCCGAGCCGCATCAGGTCCACCAGGTTCGTGCCGCCGCCCAGATAGGCGGCGCCGCCGTCGTGCAGAGCAAGGGCGTCCTCGGCGGTGGCGGCGCGCTCGTACGCGAAGGGCCTCACGCGTCCGCCCTCCTGGCCGCCGTGTCGCCGGACCGGGCCGCCGCGTCGCGGACGGCGGCGACGATGCCCATGTAGGCGCCGCAGCGGCACAGGTTGCCGCTCATCCGCTCGCGGATCTCCGCGTCGTCCAGGACGGGGTCGGACGCCAGGTCGGCGGTGACGGCGCTCGGCCAGCCGCGCCCCGCCTCGTCCAGCACCGCCGTCGCGGAGCAGAGCTGGCCCGGGGTGCAGTACCCGCACTGGAAGGCGTCGCGCTCGATGAACGCCTCCTGGACGGGGCTGAGCCGCCCGCCGTCCGCCAACCCCTCCACGGTGACGATCTCGGCGCCGTCGTGGGCGACGGCGAGCGCCAGGCACGCGTTCGCGCGGCGGCCGTCCAGCAGGACGGTGCACGCCCCGCACTGCCCGTGGTCGCAGCCCTTCTTCGACCCCGTCAGGCCGAGGTCCTCGCGGAGCACGTCGAGCACGGACGCGCGGGTGTCGACGCTGATCCGGTGCTCGTTCCCGTTCACGGTCAGGGTGATGGCGGCGTGCACCGGAGGGGCGCCGCCGGATGTGTTCGCGCTGTCCATGATCTCCCTCCTACCCCGGATCGCCGGGGTGAGTCAGGACCGATCGGCGGCGGCGCGGGCGGAGCGGGACATCGGGTCCGGCGGCCGGTCAGCCCGGCTCGGTGAGGATCTCCGCGACCTGCCGCGCCGTGTCGGTGGGCAGCGGCGCCGGCGCCCCCCGCCACTTGCGGGACGCCGCCAGGGCCGCCGCGCCCGCGCCGCTCCCGTAGGCGGCGGCCGTGACGAACGACGCCAGCTCGGGCGGCAGTTTCCGCTCCAGGAGCTGGACGCTCATCCGGTACGTCGCGGCGGTGGCGACGAGGCCGAGCGTCCCGGCGAGCGCCCCGAGCCGCAGGGCGGGCAGGCTCTTCTTCGCCTTGGCCGCCATCTCCCGCTGCGCGGCCTCGATCACCTGCCGAGCGAGCGCGAGGTTCTCCTCCAGCGACCCCTCCAGCGGCTCCTCCTCGACCCTCGCCGCCTCGCCTGACGTGCCCATGACCTCGCCTTACCCGTAACAAGGCAAAGGAACCGGGTCAGAAATCTCTCACCATACGTAACTTTATGACTGCTGTAAGTTGCGGATCAGATGATCCCGACAGAAAGAGGTCCGGAGGGTGCGACCGTTCGAGCTGCCCGACTTCTACGTCCCATATCCCGCCCGTCTCAACCCCCATCTGGAGGCGGCGCGCGCGCACAGCACTGTCTGGGCCCGCGAGATGGGCATGCTGGACGACACCCGCGACCCCGGCACCCCCGAGATCTGGGACGAGGCGAAGCTGGACGCGATGGACTACGCGCTCCTGTGCGCCTACACCCACCCGGACTGCGACGGCCCCGAACTCGACCTCATCACCGACTGGTACGTCTGGGTCTTCTACTTCGACGACCACTTCCTGGAGGTCTTCAAGCGGCCCCAGGACCAGCCGGGAGCCAAGACCTACCTCGACCGGCTCCCGCTGTTCATGTCGTCCGAGCCGCCCGAACCGGAGAACGCCGTCGAGCGCGGCCTGATCGACCTGTGGGCGCGCACCGTCCCGGCCAAGTCGGACGCGTGGCGGCGGCGCTTCGCCGAGAGCACCGACAACCTGCTCCGCGAGTCGCTGTGGGAGCTGGCCAACATCAGCACCGGCCGCGTCCCGAACCCGGTGGAGTACGTCGAGATGCGCCGCAAGGTCGGCGGCGCGCCCTGGTCGGCCGACCTGGTGGAGCACGCCGCGGGCATCGAGGTCCCCGAGCGCCTGGTGGGGACGCGCCCGCTCCGCGTCCTGAAGGACACCTTCGCCGACGGCGTCCACCTGCGCAACGACATCTTCTCCTACCAGCGCGAGACCGAGAGCGAGGGCGAGATCAACAACTGCGTCCTGGTGGTCGAGCACTTCCTGGGCGTCGCGCCCCAGCACGCCGCCGACACGGTCAACGACCTGCTCACCTCCCGCCTGCGCCAGTTCGAGAACACGGCCCTCACCGAACTGCCGCCGCTCTACGAGGAGCACGCGCTCGACCCGGCCGAACGCGCGAGCGTCTCCGCCTACGTCAAGGGCCTGCAGGACTGGCAGTCCGGCGGCCACGAGTGGCACCTGCGCTCCAGCCGCTACATGAACGAGGCGGCGCCCCTCGGCATGTCCGCGACCCGCCTGCCGGCCCTGCTCGCATCGGCCCGGATCAGCCGTCCCCACGTCCCCTACCAGCAGGTGGGCCGGACGCCGCTCCCCGAGTTCGACATGCCGTACCCGGCCCGCGTCAACCCGCACCGCGAACGCGCCCGCCAGAACGTCATCGCCTGGTGCGGCGCCATGGGCATGTACGAGCCGCTCCCCCGCCACCCCGTCCCGCTGTGGACGGCCGAGCGCCTGGCCGGTTTCGAGTTCGCGATCTGCGCCGCGTCCCTGGACCCGGACGCCTCCCCCGAGGCCCTCGACCTGGGCACCCAGTGGCTCGCCTGGGGCACCTTCGGCGACGACTACTTCCCCGCCGTCTTCAACCGCGACCGCGACATGGCCGGCGCGAAGATCTTCAACGCCCGCGTCCCCGGCTTCATGCCGCTCGACTGCGGCGCCACCCCCGTCCCGGAGAACCCGTTCGAACAGGGCCTCGCCGACCTCTGGCACCGCACCGCCTCCCCCATGGGCGCGCGCGGCCGCGCCGAGTTCCGCGAGGCCGTCGAGCACATGGTCGAGAGCTGGCTGTGGGAGCTGAACAACCACCTCCAGGGCCGCGTCCCCGACCCCGTCGACTACCTGGAGATGCGCCGCCGCACGTTCGGGTCCGAGCTCACCATGGCCCTGTCCCGCATCGAGCACGCCGCCGAGATCCCCGCGGAGGTCTTCCAGACCCGCACGCTCCGCGAGATCGACGCCTCCGTCATGGACGTCGGCTGCCTGATCAACGACGTCTTCTCCTACCAGAAGGAGATGGAGTACGAGGGCGAGGTCAACAACGGCGTCCTCGCCGTGGAGAACTTCCTCGACTGCGGCCGCGACGAGGCCCTCCCCATCGTCAACGATCTCATGAGCGCCCGCCGTCGCCAGTTCGAGCACCTCGTCTCCGCCGAGCTCCCCGTCCTGTCCGACGAGCTCGCCCTGGACGACACCGCCCGCGCGGGCCTGGCCGCCTACGTCGAGGAGCTCCGCGACTGGATCGCCGGCATCCTCAAGTGGCACCACGAAACCCACCGCTACGACGAACGCCCGCCCCAGCGCACCACCGGCCCGTCCCGCCTCTTCAAACCCACCGGCCTCGGCACCTCGGCCTTCCACCTCTTCACGTCCCGCTAGCCCACGATGGCGCAACCCGAACCCCGCCGGGTGCCCGCCGCGTCAGTGAACGCCTGCGTCAGGAGGCCATGGAGGCGCGGACGGTCATCAGGGCGAACCCCAGGAGGTTCAGGCCGCACCAGGCGGACACCTGCGCGCGGCGCGGGTGCGGCGATGACGGCGGCGGCCGTCTCCTCGTCATCGAACAGGCGGGCCTTCTCGGCCATCATGTAGTGCTCGGCGGTCGCGTAGGTCGTCCCCTCCTGGACGTCCATGCCGGAGAGGATGGCAGGCCCGCGCCGGGGTGGGCGAACGGATTTCGGCCGGCGGAATGGTTCACGGGGAGCACGCGTTTCGCCTAGTGGGAGCGCCCAGGTCTAGACCATGTTGCTAAACCGGGTGGGTCTTCCGGGAAAATCTCCTTTTCGGTCGGCCCGGATGCCGAGAGTCCGGGACGCCAGTCCGGACTGTACGGGAGGACAGCAGCAGCAATGGACAACCCTCTGGCCAACCCTCGTCGCACGAAGCTCGACGCCTGGCCGTCACGGCGGCCGGTGGACTCGGACGGCGATCAGGCGGGACGTCCCGCCGACGCGGAGTCCGCGGCCGCCGAGGAAGAACTCGCCGGCCGCTGACCGCGGCTCTCCGCCGGGGCCCGTCCGCTCGCCGGACGGGCCCCGGCGCCTTTCATCGCCCAGGACCCCGAGCAAGGGTTCACGGGTAGCCGGACGTGGGCGCATCCATTCCGCCGACCTGGACGCCGCGACCGCCGCGCTCGGCGTGCCCGTCCCGTGCCAGACTTCACAGTCATGGACGAGGACGCGTTCTGGGAACTGATCGAGCGGTCGCGGCGGCACTCCCCGGGCCCCGGCGCCCGGCTGGCCTGGCTGGGCGACGCGCTCGCCCAGCGCCCGCTCGGCGAGATCGCCGACTTCCAGGTCCGCCAGGACGAACTGCGCCTCCGCTCCGACACCAACGCGCTGTGGGGCGCCGCGTACCAGATCCTGGACGGCCTGTGCTCCATGGACGGCTTCTGGTACTTCCAGCCCTGGCTGATCGGCCTCGGCCGCGACGTGTTCGAGCGCGTCACCGCCGACCCCGACACCCTCGCCGAGCTGCCCGCCGTCCAGCGCCTGGCCTGGCGTCCCACGCAGGACTGGTCGGACGACGAATGGCCCGGCTGGGAGGGCTTCAACCACCTCGCCGCCGAGGCGCACGAGCGGCTCACCGGCACCGAGGGCAGCCTGCACGAGGCCCTCGAAGCCCGGGGCCACGACACCCCGCACGACACCGCCCCCCGCGACCCCGGCTGGGACTTCGAGGACGCGGCCGAACTGGCCCGCCGCCTGCCCCGCCTCTCCACGCTCTTCCCCCTTTCCGCCCGGGAGGAGCGCGACCAGCGCGACCGCGCCGCTTTCGAGAGCCTCCTGGCCGAACGCGGCCAGACGGAAGAGCAGTTCCTGGCCGAACTGGGCGTCCAATGGCTCGCCTGACCCCCTACCCCACCACCCAGCGCCCCGCCCAGCGCCAGAGGCCGTCCACATGGCGCCTCTCCAGACCCTCCGCGGCGTTCACGGGAACGAGCCGCAGCGCGCGGCGGTAGCGGAACGCCTGACGCCTGACGGTCAGCGGGATGACGTCGTCCACCCACGCGAACGGACGGCCGTCAGCGTGCCGCAGGATCGGTGCCCACTTGCGCATTCGCGGGATCTGCAGCAGCGGCGTTCGCGGATCGCCGGGCCTGGCGTCGTAGGCGGAGAACTCCACGTGCGGCAGCTCGGGCAGGCCGAGCAGCGGCCCAATGTAGCGGTTGGCGTGCGCCTCCCAGGTCGTCGCCCACACCAGGTCGAACCGGTCTGCCAGCTCGCGGAGCCAGTCCCCGTGCTCGGGGTTGATCCGCACGGTGAACCGTCCGGCCGTGTGCTCCCCGAAGCGCGCGGCGTCGCGGGGCGCGTCCGGGTTGAGGACGCCGTCGACGTCGATATAGAGGACGGGCCTGCACCCGCGTCGCGTGCCCGGCCGGGGGACGTCGCCTAGCAAGGGATGCGGGCCGTGTACAGGCCGTCGTCGGTGGCGACGGTGATGGTGCCGTCGGCGGTGAGGGCGAAGTCGTTGACGGGGGCGGGCACCTTGACCTGGTGGGACGGGGCGGGCGACGCGGCATCCCAGGCCAGCAGCGTGCCGGGCCGGCCGGGCAGGTCGGCTGCCACGATGAGGCGGCCGGACACCGTGGCCGCGGCGACCTGGTCGCAGTGGTCCGGGGCGCCCAGGGCGGCGACGCGCCCGCCGTCGAGGTCGCGGACCAGCAGGCCGGAGTGGCCGGGCTGGACGAGGACGGTCCCGGCGGGTCCCTGGGCGAACGCCGCGTGCCGGGAGCCCGCGGACGGCAGGCAGGCGACCTCCTCACCGCGCTCCACGTCCAGGACGCTGACGTAGTAGGCGTCGACGACGTCGTCCGCGCCGTCGACGCGCTCGATGTCGCAGGTGAGGCCGATGAGGGGGCCGGTCGCGGGCGGGGCGTGCAGGAGCCACCGGTCGATGGCCGACCAGTGCCCGAGCCACACGCCGAACTCCTCCAGCCGGTCGCCGGTCGCGGCGTCCCACACGACGACCTCGGCGTCGTGCGCGGGGCCGAACACGGCGACGACGGCGCCGCGCCCCTCGTAGACGGCCAGCCCGACGAGGTCGGGCTGCGCGGCGCGTTCCGGCTCCAGCACCAGCTCGGCCCCCGACGCGAGGTCGTGGACGTGCATACGGTCGCGGTGGGACCACGCGACGACCGGGGAGCCGCCGGGCAGCAGCCCGAACGCCCACTCGGTCCCTTCGTAGGGGAAGTCGGGGATCGGCGGGCCGAGGGCCGCGCGGGCGGCGAGGTCCCACGCCTGCCCGAGACAGGCGCCCTCCCCCGCCCGTGAGGCGAGGACGAGCGGTGGCCCCGCCGTCGTCGCGGCGACGCTGTCGTACGTTCCGGGCGCCAGCGGAAACGCCGGCACGCTTTCGGGCATGTGACGGAGGGTAAAGCAAGCGGTCCAGATCGTTCCAGCGTGTCCGGAAAACGCATGGGCCGCTCGCCGTCCACGGCTCCAGAACGCGGCGCGGCGAAGGCTAACAAATGCCGTGAATGCGGACGATTGACGGTGTACTCGGCTAGGTTTCGACGACACCTGACGAAGAGGAGGGGCGCATGGGCGCTTGGGGACACGGGCCGTTCGAGAACGACACCGCGATGGACTTCGTGGGCGGCCTGGCCGACGGCCCGGCGGACGCGGTTCCGGACAGGCTGCGCACGGCGATGACCGTGGTCCTGGAGGCGGACGGCTATCTGGAAAGCGACGAGGTGGAGGCCGCGCTCGCCGCGGCATGCCTGGTCACGGCGCGGATCGACGCGTCCGTGCCGCTGGACGGCAGCGCGCGCAAGTACCTGGAGGAGCTGGAGTTCACCCCCGGCGACGACCTGCGCGACCTCGCGTCCCGGGTGTTCGTGCGGGCGCTCGACCCGTCCGACAACGAGTGGTACGACGTCTGGGCCGACAGCGGGGCGTTCACCAAGGTGGAGGCGGCCGTATCCGGATACCGCCGCGCCCTCGCGCACGGCCGGTCCTGAGCATCCGCGCGGCGAGCCGTCCGGTCGCGCGGGGGCGGAGCGCAGACGGGCGGGACATCGCTGACGCGGGCCGCCATGCCCGCGGGCACACTTGAGGGGACGTCCATCGTGGATCTGACGGCTCAGACGGCGGGGGCTCCGTGGCTCTCCATCCGGTGGACGGTGATGACATGCCGCATCAGCGTCGTCAGCACCTCCTTGCCGGACGCGCGGTCCCGCACGTCGCACAGGACGATCCGCGAATCCTCGCCGAGGTCGAGCGCCTCGCGGATCTCCTCGACGGTGTAGTCGTAGCCGTCGTCGAAGCAGTTCACGGCGACGACGAACGGCAGGTCCCGGTTCTCGAAGTAGTCGACGGCCGGGAAGCAGTCGGCGAGCCGCCGCGTGTCGGCGAGGACGACGGCGCCGAGCGCTCCGTAGGACAGCTCGTCCCACATGAACCAGAAGCGGTCCTGGCCGGGCGTGCCGAACAGGTACAGGACGAGGCCGTCGCGGATCGTGATGCGGCCGAAGTCCATCGCGACCGTGGTCGTGGTCTTCTGCTCTACGCCCTCGATGTCGTCCACGCCGACGCCCTGGTCGGTGAGCAGCTCCTCGGTCTGCAGGGGGCGGATCTCGCTGACGGCGCCGACGAGCGTCGTCTTGCCGACCCCGAATCCCCCGGCCACGAGGATCTTCACCGCGACCGGCGCGGCCGGGGCGGAGCCGGCGGCGGCCGCCGCGGCTTCAGAGGGCTTGGAGTCCATGGAGCACTTCCCTGAGCAGACGTTCCTTGGAGAGCGCGCTCTCCGGCTGGGGGCGGGTCACGGCGATGAACCGGTGGTGCAGCAGGTCGCCGAGCAGGACGCGGACGACGACCAGGGGAAGCCTCATCCTGGCCGCGATCTCCGCGACCGGCTGCGGCTGGAGGCACATCTCCAGGATGTCCAGGTGCTCGGGGCCCATGCCGGGGCTGCCCGAGCGGGGCCGGGCGGCGGTCGACACGATCGTGATCATGTCGAAGCCCTCGCCCGTGGCGGGCCTGGCGCGCCCGCGCGTGAGGGCATAGGACCGGACGATCGGCCCGGCCTCCTCATCGAGCCATTCGCTGCCAGGACCGCTCATCGCCCGTCACGAATCCTCGTCATGGAGGGCCTCCGCGCGGCCGCGCCGCGTTCCCTGCTGGATGGACGACATCATCGCCCGCGCCTCCTCGGGCGAGCGCCCGGCGCGCGGCTGCGGCGCGGGCGCGGGCTCCGCCGCTGCCTCCTCCTTCAACTGTGTCGCGAGGCTCTCCTGGCGGACGCGCTTGGGCAGCGGCGGCCGGTCGGCGGGACGGGCGCCGGCGGGGCGCCGCCTGACCTCGCGGGGCGACCGGGGCAGACGCTGCGGCGTGGACCGCGTCTGCTCCAGCTCGGCCTCGTACGCGGCCTCCGGCGGCGGCTCGGGCGGAGTCTCCCCCCACCCGGACGGCGACCGGCGCTGCGGCGGCATCGGCCCCTGCACCGGCTCCTCGAACACCGGCCGCGGACCGGTCGTCTCGGACACCC
>NZ_SMKU01000114.1 GCF_004349215.1 Actinomadura rubrisoli
GTGCGGGGGGCCCGCCGAAGTTGGGGGGCATACCCGGCTGCGGGCCGGTGGGTTGCGGGCCTGGGGTCTGCGAGCCGCGCCGGCGCGAAAGCAGGAAGCCGCCCACCGCCAGGACGGCGACGACCACGATGCCGCCGACCAGCAGCAGCATGCCCGAGCTGTCGCCCTTGTCCTTCTTGGCCTCCGGCGCCCTGGCCCCGGAACCGCCGGGTGATTTGGCGGCCGCCTTGTCGAGCCGCTCGTAGACGGGGTTGGGCGCGTTCGCGCCGACCTTCTGCTTGAGCGCGCGCGGGATGCTGACCACGCCGTATCCGAGCTGGTTGTCCTTGCCCGGCCGGCCGAAGTCCTTGGCGGTGTTGGTGATCAGCTGGACGACCTGGCGCGCCTTCATGTCCGGGTACTTGCTGCGCACCAGCGCGATGGCTCCGGCCGTCAGCGCGGTGGCCTGGCTGGTGCCCTCGCCGGTGTTGTACACGTGCCCGGTCTTGCCGATGCCGCCGACGCCGGCACCGGGCGCGGCGACCGTCACATAGTCCTGGCGCTGGGTCTGTGCCCAGGGCTTGCCCAGATGGTCCACGGCACCGACCGCGAGCACGCCCGGGCAGGAGGCGGGGTAGGTCACCCCGTTGGTGCTGCTGCCCTCGTTACCGGCCGCGGCGACCAACACGACGTCCTTGGACTCGGCGTACTTGACGGCATCGACCAGCTTGGGCGGGCAGTTGTTGGGGAACAGGGCGCCGGAAGCCGATCCCTGCGACATGCTGACGACCTTCGCGCCGTGGTCGGCCGCGAACCGGATCGCCTTGGAGGTCATGTCCGGGTTGACGTCCGGCGAGTAGATCGGAAGGATCTTCGCTTCCGGCGCGATGCCCATGAAACCCGATCTGGTGCCACGGGAAGCGATCAGGCTGGCCATGGCCGTGCCATGTCCCTCTGCCTTGTCGTTGTCCTGCCGTCCGTCACCGCTGAAGGTGGCGACGTCCGCGCCGGGCAGAACGGCGCCGCCCAGGTCGGGAAGCGACGCGTTGACCCCGGTGTCGACGACGGCGACGGTCACACCGCTGCCCTTGGTCAGGGGCCACACATCGGTCTTGATGCCCCAGGAGTCGAACCACCACTCGTCCTGCGGGACGCTGGGCGCCGCCTGAGCCCCGCTCACCGGGGCCAGGGCCAGCCCGACCGCCAGGGTCGCCGCCGCCGCTTGGATCAGCCGTCGCATCTTGTCGTATCCCATCCAATGCCGAAATGGGCGGACGGAGGCTTGGCCCCCGTCCGCCCATGTCACGGTCGCCCGTCCGCCGGCACTCAGCCGATTACCGGAGGTGCGGTGTCGTCGTCGGCTCCCCAGACGTCCTCGTCCTCGGTGAGCCACGTGGTGCGCTCGCGCTCCTGCTCGCCCTGGTTGCCGTGGCCGCCCTGGCCCATCGGCATGCCGCCCATGGCTCCGCGTCCGGCCGCGCCCGAGGTGCCGCGCCCGGCTCCGGCTCCGGTGCCCGCGCCGCCGGGTCCCATGGCGCCCCCGGCACCGAGACCGCCGGGGCCGCTGCCGAGACCGCCGCCGGCGCCACCGCCGGGACCGCCGCCGAGCCCACCGGGGTCGGCTCCGAGGCCGCCGCCACCGCCGCCGAGGCCGCCACCGGGGGGACCGCCGCCGCCGGGGAAGCTCGACAGGTCGCTGCTGCCACCGGCGCCGCTGCCGAACGGGCCGGGACCGCCGCCGGGGAACTTGCCGCCGGGCGGCGTCTCACCCGGCTTCAGGTGCGGGCCGTTGTCGTTGAAGTTCCCGAAGGGGTCTGTCTTGCCGGAGCCATGCGGCCCGAGGCCGCCGCCGTCGGCGCCGATCCCGGGACCGGGACCGCCGCCCAGGCCCTTGCCGCCGCCGAAGCCGCCGGGACCGCCACCGGGCCCACCGCCGGGGCCACCGCCAGGACCGCCACCGGGAGGAGGACCGCCGCCGGGCGGCTTGTCGCCGAGCCCGCCACGGCCGGTTGGTAGGTCCTTGTCAATCTGGGCCGGGTGCGCGTTGTACGCCTCGCCCGTCCGCTTGAGGAAGCGTTCGAGGAGCTCGCGCCCCTTCTCGTCGTCCCCGCCGGTGTGGATGAAGCCGTCGCTGGCGTCCTTCCCGGCCTGCTTGTACCAATCAAGAATCTTGGTTTTGTACCAGGTGTAGACGGTCGCCGTCTCATGGCTCTTGTTGGAGAGCCCGACGGCGGTCTTGTGCACCTGCTCCAGCTGGTCGATGGCCTTCTGCGCCTCGTCACCCTTCCAATGCTTGACCAGCGTCTGCGCAAAGGTGCGAAGCTCGCCGGTCATCTCGGCAAGGGCTTCTGCCGCATCCTTGTAGGCGTCGGCCGCGGTGCCGACCGGTTCGGAGTTGATGCTCTCCAGCTTCTTCTTGACATCGTCGAGGCTGTTGCCCGAGACGTCAGGCTTCTGCCACTGGTTACTACCGCGGATAACGTAATACTGGGGGTCCGTCGGCTTGCCCATGGTCCTCCCCGCCTCTCCCAATAGCGCTTACTTGAAGTTGGCGTTTCCGCCGGGGTTCACGCTGTTGACCGTCTTCTGGGTCTGGCCATGGGCGTTCTCGTAGTTGTCCGCGGTGAGCTTCAGCTTCTCGATCACGCTCTTGTAGGCGAGCGTGATGTCGTTCAGGTAGGCCCCGAAGCCGTCCCGGGACTGGCCGGCGAGCTCCTCGAAGTGCTGGCTGCCCTCGACGTTGCCGAGGTTGGCCTTCGTGATGCTGATCTTGGAGACCTTCTTGAGCCGGGACTCCCACGCCGTGAACTTGCTGCTCATGTTGCTGGCGAGGGTCCGCAGCTCCTGCGGGTCGACCTCGTAGCCCTTCTCGGCCTCGACGCCCCACTTGCCGTCGGGGGTGTGGGCGCGCGGGAGCTGGTTCTCGGGGTCCTTCGGGCTTCCCGCGGGCTTGCCGTACTCGTAGTAGTACTGGCGCTGCTGGTACTCGGGAAGGTCGTTCCATTCCTGCTGAGTGAGCCCGTGCTTCGACTGGACCTGGGTGTATTCGCCAGCCCCGGTGGTATAGGTGTGCTCGATCTTCGCGAGCTGCTCAGGCGGCAGGTTGTACTTGCTCATTGCTCATCCTCCTGGCGAATTGCCTCACGTCCCTGGGAGCGCCTACGTCGTGCAGGCCCGCATCGGGCCTGCACGACGTCGGCGAACCTTGCGGGTCGGTCAGCCCCAGATGCCCTGGTTGCGGCGCTCCGCTGCGCTGTAGTTGCTGTGGGCCTCGCCGATGACGACGCCGAGCTGGTTGAGGACCTTGCCGATGTGGGCGGCCGCCGCGTCCCACTGGGCCTTGGCCTCCCAGTAGGCGCCCTGCGCGCTGCCCTCCCACTGGGCGAGGTGCTTCTCCAGTTCCTTCTCCAGGTCGTCGAGCTCGTCGACGAGTGCGCGGTAGGCCAGCGTGAAGTCGGCCTGCGCCTGCTGCATCGTGCCGAAATTCGCCTTGGTGTAACTGTCGCTCACTTTACGAGTCCTTCGGAGTCAGGGTGACGGTATGAGGGAGCCGATCAGGTGCCACCGTTGAGGAGCTGGTTGATCTTGTTCACCGCGTCGTCCTGCTCCTGCTCGGTCGACTCATAGGTGATCTTGGTGTGCACCAGCTTCTGGTGCATGCCGTCGAGCGCCGTCCGGACCTTGGTCATCTCGGTCTGGAACTCGTTGAAGATCTTGTCGAAGGACACCGAGGCGTTGCCGGCCCAGCCGGACATCAGCGACGACTTGTGCCCGTCGAGGTTGCTCTGCAGGCCCTTGACGATGCCCGCGGAGTCCTCGATCCTCGTCGCGGCCTGCTGCATTGCGCTTCTGTCGACTGCGGACGTTCCACCCACAGTGTCACCTCCGTTTGCGAGTGTGGGTCACGAGTCGCGGGAACGTTCGACGGGCCGCCGCACCGGCCACCCCCCGGGGAGCACTCCTGCGACACGAAATGCCAGCGATCATAAGTCTTATGTCCCGCCTATGTCGACGCAAATGATGATCTAGCGGTTCATCACCTCGTGGACAGGTTCCTGTGACATGCCTCACATCTTCCATCGGACGTCAGGTCTTCGATGTGGGAAGCGGTTTTCGGGCCAGCGCGGGGTCGAGTGCGGGCCCGGCCGGAATGAGATGGATCACGCTGGACGGGACGGGCGCGGCCTTCTTGGCGTCGTAGCCGAGCTTCTTCGCGACGTCTGCGGACGGCAGCGCGAAGCGGACGCCCTGGTCGTTGACCAGCGAGAGCGAGCCGGAGCCGCCGCCCGCGGTGGAGGTGTCGCCGCCGCCGGGGACGAGGCTCATCAGCGCCGCGCCGCCGGGGGGCAGCACCATCTGGTCGACCGTGCCGGACGCGCCGGCGGAGCCCGCGCCGAGCGACGCGGACGAGGGGGGCGGGAGCGAGCCGCCGATCGTCAGCCGCGCCGAGGACGAGCCGACCGGGAACACCGAGCACAGCGGGGTGCTCTTGTCCCAGTTGGCGAATCTCGGCAGTGTCGGCGGCAGGCTGTTGTCCAGCAGGCGCGTCGGCGAGGTGATCTGCTGCGCGGACGGGACGTCCGTGGGCAGCGGCCGGGCCTGCCCGCCGGGGTAGGCCAGGCTGGTGTTGCGGTCACGCAGGAGCAACTGCGCCTGGGTCTCGGTGATCTGCGACAGGCCGTCCGGGAGCATCACGTACCAGAGGGCCTGGCCGCCCGCGCCCGTCTCGGCCTTGAACACCTGCCCGACCTTCGCCGGGCGCCCGGCGGGGCCGTCGCGGTCCCTGCCGCGCTGGGGGACGTTCGGGGCGCCGAAGTTGCCGGCGGACGGGATCGCGTTCAGCC
The DNA here is from genome assembly GCF_004349215.1 of Actinomadura rubrisoli. Classification (GTDB taxonomy): domain Bacteria; phylum Actinomycetota; class Actinomycetes; order Streptosporangiales; family Streptosporangiaceae; genus Spirillospora; species Spirillospora rubrisoli. Next base: position 4,824 of record NZ_SMKU01000114.1, read on the forward strand.
AGACCGAGGGCACCTCGGCGGCCAGCGGGCCGTTGGTCAGCACCGACACCTGGTCGGACGGGACGGTCAGCTGCATCCGGTGGTCCTTCCAGATGACCCAGGAGACCCCGCCGCTCTGGACGACCAGCGCCTCGTCGTCGCCGAGCCCGCGCCCGCCCACGTTCCGGCCCGCGGCGAGAGCGGTGATGTCCTGCTTGACGCCGGTGCTGGTGGGGGCCTCGCGGACGCAGACCGACCAGGGGCCGCGGATGAGCTGCTTGCCGGTGGGCAGCGAGTCGGGTGCGCCCGGGATGCCGATCATCGGGCCGCGCTCGAACTTCGCCAGCGACTTGCGCGACACCGTCCGGCGGCCGGGGCTGTCGGACTCCAGCGCGAGCAGCGCCGACGCGTAGTTCGCGACCGGGAACATCTTGCCGGTGTTGGTGTCGTAGATGTACTTGGTGCCGGTCTCCTTCTCGATGATGAGCGTCCCGGGCTTGTCCAGGCCCTTGGCGCCGCCCGGCGAGAGGATGCCCCAGATCCCGAAGACCGCGACGATGAGCAGGCCGACCATCAGGCCGGCGAACGCGCCGACCGACAGCCGCCGCATCGGCGACTCGGCGACGTCGGGCTCGCCCTGCAGCAGCGCCAGCCCGACCCGCTGCGTCATCAGGCGGTGCGCCTGGTAGAGATCCCGCCTGCTCTGCATCAGCGCGTCACCCGGCCAGCCCGCGGACGCGGGAGTAGACGTCCAGGACGGCGAGGGCCAGCGGGATCAGCGAGACCATCACCAGCATGTCGATGATGTCGCCCGCCCGTCCCCAGAACGGGGTGGGGCGGTGGCCGGGCAGCCACAGCGTGACCGACACGACGATCCCGGCGAGCAGCAGCAGCGGGACGAGCGCGGCGGCGAGGGCCATGACCTGGCCGCCGTGCAAGGCCATCCCGACCGTCGTCAGCACCAGGCCGAGGAAGCCGGAGACCAGCATCCAGGCGCGCTGGTGGACGCCGCGGAAGACGCGGGCGCGCAGCAGCAGCGACACGCCCATGACGGCGCTGGTCGTGGGACCGGACCAGCCGCCCGCGCCGAACAGGAACAGCATCGCGCCGGCCGCCGTCAGCGCGATGGACGCGATGAGCCCGGTGGAGAAGCGGTCGGCGGCGGCGGTGCGGGCGAGCACCTGGCCGCCGTTCACCGTCTCGGTGTCGCGCCGCAGGTCCTCGGCGCTGTTCGGGACGGGCGGCAGCGGCATCCGCGCCAGCTTGAACGACAGGGACGGCACGGCCGCAGTGAACATCATCACGATGACGGCGGCGACGGCGGCGATCCCGGCCGCGGGCAGGTCGTCGAAGGCGAAGCCGACGCCGGCGCCGACCGTGCCGACGAACGCGGCGAACGCGACCCCGAGGAAGACCGGCAGGCCGTCCGCGATGGCGAACGCGGCGATGATCGCGGCGAGCGCCGTCACGCCGAACCCGGCCAGCAGGTGCGGGGCGCCGAGGTCGGCCAGCTCCAGGCCCTTGCGGGCGGGGGCGCACAGCCCGGCGAGGAACGCGTGCGGGAGCGCCGCGTAGCCGAGGACGGTGCCGGCGCCGGAGTCGGCGATGGCCCGCGACAGCACGGTCGCGGCGACGAGCGTCGCCAGCGCCACCAGGCCGGCCGCGACGGCGGGGACGATCCACGGGGGCCCGGACAGCGCGATCACCACGGCCGCGACGACGAGCGCCGCGGCGGCGGCGCCGAGGCCGAAGGAGCGGGTGGTGGTGGGCCGCCAGCGGTCCGAGCGCTCGCGGATGCCGGTGGCGATGACGTCGGCGACGTCGTCGAACGACATCTCCGGGAGCTGCGCCATGCGGGGACGGAAGTAGAGGATCTCCCCGTCCCGCACGCCGAGCGCGGACATGGTCTGGGCCGGGTCGAACGGGCTGTGCTCCAGGCGCTGCAGGACCCAGCCCGAGTGGGCCAGGCCTGCGTCGGCCATGTCCTCGCCCGCGGCGCGCAGCAACGTGGGGAGCATGTGCGCGAGCGGTACGTCGGCGGGCAGGGACACGTCGATCCGCCGCCGGGGGGCGACGATCGTTACTCTGCATAGTTCCGATGTGGCGGGGGAATTCACCGAAGCTCCCGTCCTCCAGGTCGAATCAGCGGGCGGATCCGATCGACGCGCAGCTTAGGATGTGACGTCCGCCTACGCTAAATCAACCTCGAATTACAAGTACCCTGCGGGCCGGTCGTCCCTTCGGTCTCCATCGGTCGCCCCAGGGAGCGAGCTCCCGGAGGAACGCCCAGGTGAGCACCATCCTCGTCCGGCGCAAGGAGCGCAGGAAGCCGCCGCCCTCCCCCAAGGGCGAACTGCTGCTGGAGTCCCCGCCCGAGATTCCGGAGCAGCAGAGCGGGGGCCTGCAGAACGTGCTCATGTATCTGCCGATGGCCATCATGCCGGTGATGATGTGCCTGATGTTCCTGGGCGGCGGCACCAAGAGCCCGATGATGATGATCAGTAGCGGCGGCATGGCGCTGGCCATGGGCGGCATGATGATCGGGCAGCTGAGCCGGGGGTCCGGGGAGCGCAAGTTCAAGCTGAACGGCGCGCGCCGCGACTACTTCCGCTACCTGTCGCAGGTGCGCCGCAAGGTCCGGCGCGCGGCCGAGCAGCAGCGCGAGTCGCTGGAGTGGAACAGCCCCGACCCCGACTCGCTGTGGTCGCTGGTGATGAGCGCCCGGATCTGGGAGCGCCGCCCGTCCGACCCCGACTTCGGGAACGTGCGGATCGGCGCCGGCCCGCAGAAGCTGGCCGTGCAGCTGATCCCGCCGGAGACGCGCCCGGTGGAGGACCTGGAGCCGATGACGGCGGGCGCGCTGCGCCGGTTCGTCCGGGCGCACTCCACGGTGCCGAACCTGCCGGTCGCGGTGTCGCTGCCGTCGTTCTCGCGCATCGTGCCGGTGGGCGACCTGGACGCGATCCGCGGCATGGTCCGGGCGATGATCGCGCAGCTGACGGCGTTCCACTCCCCCGACGACATGCGCGTCAGCGTGTGCGCGTCGCCCGAGGCGATGCCGCACTGGGACTGGGTCAAGTGGCTGCCGCACTCCATGCACCCGTCGGTGACGGACGCGGCGGGCCCGGTGCGGCTGATGGCGGGCAGCCTGTCGGAGCTTGAGCGCATGTACGGCAACGAGGTCAAGGACCGGGCGCGCTTCACCCCCGGCCTCTCGCAGAACGACCTGCCCTACCACGTGGTCATCGTGGACGGCGGGGCCGTCACGCCCGACTCGCAGATCGGGTCGGACGGCATCGAGGGCGTCTGCGTCATCGACCTGACCGGGCAGGTCGCGCCGACCTCCGACAACACGATGCTGCGGCTGCGGGTCGCCGCCGACCGGATGGCGATGCTGCGCCGCGACCGCACCGGTAAGGACGTCCCGAGTTCCCTCGGGCGCCCCGACCGGTTCAGCTACGTCCAGGCGGACGGCCTGGCCCGGCAGCTCGCCCCGCTGCGGGCCAGCGCCGCGGCCGGGCAGGAGATGGACGCGCTGTCGGCCGCGACGACGCTGACGACGCTCCTCGGCGTCCCCGACCCGGCGCGGATCGACGCGGCCCGCGCGTGGCAGCCGCGGGCGCCGCGCAACCGGCTGCGGGTGCCGATCGGCCTGGACTCCGACGGCCGCCCGATCGAGCTGGACATCAAGGAGGCCGCGCAGGGCGGCTACGGCCCGCACGGCCTGTGCATCGGCGCGACCGGTTCCGGCAAGTCCGAGCTGCTGCGCACGCTCGTGCTGGGCCTGGCGATGACCCACTCGTCCGAGGTGCTCAACTTCGTCCTCGTCGACTTCAAGGGCGGCGCGACGTTCCTCGGCATGGACGGCCTCCAGCACGTCTCGGCCATCATCACCAACCTGGAGGACGAGCTCCCCCTCGTCGACCGCATGTACGACGCGCTGCACGGCGAGATGGTGCGGCGCCAGGAGTGGCTGCGGGCCGCGGGCAACTACGCGTCCCTGCGCGACTACGAGAAGGCCCGCGAGCAGGGCGCGGCGCTGAAGCCGATGCCCACGCTGTTCGTCGTCCTGGACGAGTTCTCCGAGCTGCTGTCGGCCAAGCCCGACTTCGCCGAGCTGTTCGTGATGATCGGACGGCTCGGGCGCTCGCTGGGCGTCCACCTGCTGCTCGCCTCGCAGCGGCTGGAGGAGGGCAAGCTGCGGGGCCTGGACACCCACCTGTCCTACCGGATCGGCCTGCGCACGTTCTCGGCGATGGAGTCGCGGGTCGTCCTCGGCGTGCCCGACGCGTACGAGTTGCCTCAGGCGCCCGGCAACGGCTACCTGAAGATCGGCACCGAGTCGATGACCCGGTTCCGGGCCGCCTACGTCTCGGGCGCCTACCGTCCGGAGGAGGACGGGGCGCAGGACCCGCGCCAGGGCGGCCCGCGGCAGCTCGCGCAGATCGTCCCATTCACCCCGGCCTATGTGCAGCCGCGCATCCAGGAGCAGCCGCAGCAGCAGGGCCCCCAGGAGGAGGAGGAGGGCCCGCAGATCAGCCTGTTCGACCTCGTCGTCAAGCAGCTCGCCGGGCACGGGCCGCCGCCGCACGAGATCTGGCTGCCGCCGCTGGAGGAGTCCGGCACGCTGGACCAGGTCCTGCCGGGTCTCCAGCAGACGCCGGAGTTCGGCTTCACCACCGCCGGCTGGGACGGCCGCGGACGGCTGCACGCGTTCGCGGGCATCGTCGACAAGCCGTTCGACCAGCGCCGCGACCCGATGTGGCTGGACCTGTCCGGCGCCGCCGGGCACGTCGGCGTGGCCGGCAACCCGCAGGCGGGCAAGTCGACCGTGCTGCGGACGCTCATCACCTCGCTCGCGCTCATGCACACGCCGCAGGAAGTGCAGTTCTACTGCCTGGACTTCGGCGGCGGCGCGCTGGCGCCGCTGGCCGACCTGCCGCACATCGGCGGCGTCGCCAGCCGCCTGGACCCCGACCGCGTCCGCCGCACGGTCGCGGAGGTGTCGGGGCTGCTGGAGTCGCGGGAGCGGTTCTTCACCGAGCGCGGCATCGACTCGATCGCCACCTACCGCAAGATGCGCGCCGAGGGGCAGATCCCCGGCGACGGCTTCGGCGACGTGTTCCTCGTCGTGGACAACTGGCTGACCGTCCGGCAGGAGTTCGAGGCCGTCGAGGCCACGATCACCGACCTGGCCGCGCGCGGCCTCGGCTACGGCATCCACATCATCGCCGCGACCAACAAGTGGTCGGAGTTCCGGCTGGCGATCCGCGACCTGTTCGGGACGCGGCTGGAGCTGAAGCTCGGCGACCCCTACGAGTCGGAGATGGACCGCAAGCTGGCCGCGAACGTCCCCGAGGGGCGTCCGGGGCGCGGTATCACCCGCGAGGGCCTGCACTTCCTCGGCGCGCTGCCGCGCATCGACGGCCGCCCGTCGTCCGAGGACCTCAGCGACGGCGTCCGGCACCTGGTGCAGACCGTCCAGGCCGGCTGGCAGGGCCGCCCGCCCGCGCCGCAGGTGCGGATGCTGCCGGACGTGCTGCCGCTGTCGTCGCTGCCCGCGGTGGCCGAGACCGGCAAGAAGGTGCCGATCGGCATCGACGAGGACACGCTGTCGCCGGTCCTGCTGGACTTCGACAACGACCCGCACTTCGTCCTGCTCGGCGACAACGAGTGCGGCAAGTCCAACCTGCTGCGGATCATCGTCGACGCGGTCAAGGAGCGCTACACCACGGGCGAGGCCCGGATCATCATGCTCGACTACCGCCGGGCCCTGCTGGACTCGGCCGAGAGCGAGCACGTCATCGGGTACGCGGCGTCCTCGACGGCGGCGGCCGGGCTGATGAAGGACGTCAACGGCGCCCTGGTCAACCGGCTCCCGCCGTCGGACCTGACGCCCGAACAGCTGCGCAACCGGTCGTGGTGGAGCGGGTCGGAGCTGTTCCTGGTCGTGGACGACTACGACCTGGTCGCCACCCCGTCCGGCAACCCGCTCGCGCAGATCGCCGAGCTGCTGCCGCAGGCCCGCGACATCGGCATGCACCTGGTCCTCGCCCGGACGATGGGCGGCGCGGGCCGCGCCCTGTTCGACCCGATCATGCAGCGGCTCAAGGACATGGCCAGCCCGGCGCTGATCATGTCCGGCAACAAGGACGAGGGCAACCTGTTCGACGTCCGCCCGTCCCCGCTGCCGCCCGGCCGGGGCACGCACTCCGACCGCCGCGCCGGAAAGCGCCTCATCCAGACCGCCTTCCACGGCGCCCAGCCCCACCAGTAGCCGTCAGGAGTTTCCGGACGACTCGCTGAGCCGTCAGGAGTTGCGAACTACTCGCGGTCGTCGGACGGGGCGCCGGTGGGGAGCGCGGCCCGTCCGGGCCGCCAGCCGCGCTCGCGGCCTCGGGGGATGACCGCCCCGCCGAACGCGACGAGCGCAGCCAGCGTGAGGGCGCCGCCCGCGACGCCGAGGGCGATGTTGCGGCTGCGGTGGTCGACGGGCGCCGGCCTGCCGATCGGCACGGACCCGCCGAGCGGACGGGCGCCGTTCTGGTCAGGCCTGGCGTTCGGGTCCAGGACGGCGGAGACCGCCTGCATCGGGCTGATCATGCCGTGCCCGCTGCCCTGCCCGTTGCCGCCCTCCGCGGTGATCAGGATCCGGTTGATGACCTGCTGGTAGCTCAGCCGCGGGTGGCGGGACCGGACGAGTGCGGCCACGCCGGCGGCGTAGGGGGCGCCGAAGCTGGTGCCCTGGAGGCCGCCGACGTAGCCGTCGCCGAGGGTGGAGATGACGTTCTGGCCCGGCGCCGACACGTCGATCCGCGTCTTGTGGTTGGAGAAGTTCGAGATCGTCCCGGCCTCGTCGACGGCGGCGACGGACAGGACGCCCGGGTAGCTCGCCGGGTAGGCGGCGCTCTCCTTGCCGCGCTGGTCCTCGGCCACGTTGCCCGCCGACGCGACGACCAGCGCGTCGCGGCGCTGCGCGGTCAGCACCGCCCGGCGCAGGGCGGGGGTGTCCGGTGCGTCCACGGAGACGTTGATGACCTTCGCGCCGTGCTCGGCGGCCCAGGTGATGGCGCGCGGCAGCAAGGAGTTGTCGGTGGTGCTCTGCCCGGTGGTGAACTTGGCGTTGAGCAGCCTGACCTGCGGCGCGACCCCGACGAACGGGACCTTGCGCTTGCGCATGTCGGTGCCGGCGATGATCCCGGCGACCTCGGTGCCGTGCCCGAAGCAGTCGGCGGGCGTGGTGCCCGTCGCGTCGAAGCTGCCGGCGACCTTGCCCCGGAGCTGCGGGTGGGCCGTCTCGATACCGCTGTCGACGACCGCGACCGTCACGCCCCGGCCGCGGGTGATGTCCCACGCCTGCTCGAAGTCCAGCCGCCGCTGCGCCCACGGCTCGACGGTGATCTCCGAGGCGGGCTGCCCGGACTGCTTGTTGCACTCCGGCTTCGGCTCGGCCGGCGGCGGCTCGGGCTTCTCAGGCTTCTCGGGCTTCTTCGTCGGCTTCGCCGTGGGTTTGGTCGAGGGCTTCGGCGTCGGCTTCCTGGTGGCCGTGGGGGCGGCCTCGGGACGATCGCCCGGGGAGGCGGCCGCCGCCGGGGCGACCGCCAGGATGGAGGTCAGGGCGAGGCAGCCGGCCCTCGCCGCGAGTCCCGCTCCGCGCATACCCCATCTCTCCTGATGCCTGTGCGAATGCAACGACTCTAGAGGATGGCAGGCCCCGCGGCGCCCCCGCTCCCGGCTCGTGCGGCGGCCGCCCGGCCCGCGTCGTTCACTTCACGTAGTGGCCGTCGTCCAGGCCGTCGCCGAAGTCGCGGGCGGACTTGGCGGCCTCCGCGGCCGTGCGCGCGGCGAGGCTGCCGGCGACGTTGGACGTCTGGCCGACCAGCGACCCGTCCATCATCCGCTGGTACTGCTGGTAGGCCGCCGGGGTGAACAGCACGTCGGCCACGTTCGAGCCGTTGATCTTCGGGTCGGCCCAGCGGTTGATCTGGTCGCTGCGGCGGCCGAGGGCCGAGGCGGTGTCCGCGGCGCGGGTGCTGGTGCCGCTGAACTTGGTGACGAAGCGCCGGATGACGTCCAGCAGCCGCGCGAGCCGCTTTCCGAGCCGGGCGAACAGCGTGATGGCGTCCGCGACCACGCTCGTGACGAACCAGGCGAGGGAGCCGCCGAAGGTGAAGACGGACACCGCCACGGCCAGGATCGCCTTGGAGACGACCTTGCCCACCCACTGCGAGATGGCCGCGAAGACGAAAGCCCGCTCGACCGCCACGACCTGCCCGGCGACCGCGACGCCCTGAGCGGTGTGGCTCGCGGTCTGGGCGACCGCGTTGAGGGCCCCGACGTACTCCTGGGCGGTCTTGCGGTAGGCGGCGGCCGCCTCGCCGCCCCAGCCCGCCACGTCGCCGATCGCCGTGGAGTAGTCGTGGGCGGCACCGTTGAGCTCGGTGGCGATGTTGGACCACGTTTTCGACAGCGCCTGGATCTGCTTGGGGTCTCCGGTCAGCACCTCAAGGGGCTCGCGGAGGAACGAGATGTGCTCCAGCAGCCAGCCGACGCCCGCGCTGAGGACGGCGCCCAGCGGGTCCAGGGCGATGCCGAGCCCGTCCAGGCCGATGGCGAGGCCGTCGACGGCGAGGGTCTCCCAGTTCTTGTTCTGGTTGACGTCGGCGACGAGGCCGTCGACGCTGTCGGCCAGGGCGCCGCCCTCGAACCGCTTCTGCGGCTCCGGCTGCGCGATGAGGTCGTTCGTCATCGGGCCGACTTCGTGAGGGCCTCGATGGCGGTCTCGACGGCGTCGTAGTTCTGCCGGGTGCTGCGCAGCCCTCCGGCCATCGAGCGGCCGAGCTCGGCGGACTTCTTCACCATGTCGTCCGAGTCGCCGAACAGCGCGGCGAGGACCGGGACGATGAGCGGGGAGCACAGCGCCCCGTACATCGCGTGGCCTCCGAGCGTCGACACGGCGGCGGCCTCGCTCGCCTTGTCGACCCGTCCGGCCACCTTGTCGGCCTTGCCCGCGTGCGTGTCGAGCGCGGACTTCTCCACTTCGAAACCGTTGCCCATGTGGGCTCCTTACCGTGTCGCCGGCCGAGCGCCGGAGGGGGTCACCGGCCGGGCCGGTGCTCGTCGCCGTCCTCTTCGGACGGGGGGAGGCTCGCGCGCAGCAGGTCCATGGCCTCGGAGTCGTCGCCGACGACCGCCGACATGATCTCGACCGTGCGGGCGGCGCTGCGCGCGCACGCCTTCCGGTACGTCTCCATGATCGCCGCGGTGAGACGGGCCCCGCTCATCCGCTCGGCCTGCGGGGAGAGCCGAAGGTCCTGGAGGACGCCGCCCGGGTTGACGGTCACGGTGACCGCCTGGTCGCGGCTGCTGAGCGTCGTGACGCTGCCGGCCAGTTCCTGCTGGGCGCGGTCGGCGCGCTCCTTCATGGCCGCCGCCCGTCCCTGCTGGTCGCGCAGCCATTGGTCGGGGTCGGCGATAGCCGGGGGCAGGTCCTGGTCCATGCGGCTCCCATCCCGATCATTGACCGGATGCGGACGCTACAGCAGTTCTCCCCGGCTGTCCCCGAAATGATCTTTATTCGGCCGGCGCCATCCCGTCCAGGTGGTCGCGGTCGTCCAGCCACTCGTGCGGCGGACGGTCCGCGGGCAGCTCGACCAGCGGGATCCCGGGCGCCAGGTCGCGCAGCGCCCGCTCCAGCGCGCGCCGGTCGAACCTCCAGTCGCGCTGGCGGACGTAGGCGCTCACCGCGTGGTCCCGTGGGAACGTCTCCTCGGCGAGCCGCTCGGCCATGTGGTCAAGGATCTCCCGGTCGGCCTCCGGCAGCGCGGGGTTCTCGCGGGCCGCCGTCAAGCGGGCGCCGAAGTCGGCGAGGCCGCCGGGGGCGTCTCTCCGCAGGCTCACGCCGAGATGCCGGACGGGCTCGCGGCGGACGATCCGCGGGACGTCGAACCGGACGACCGCGTCCACGTCCGTCCACGGGAAGAACTGCGGCGGGCACCCGAACCGCGCGCCGACCCGGACGCCTTCCGGCTCGATCGCGAAGGCCGTCCAGCGGCTGCGGGCCGCCCGGCGCAGGCGCGCGACGCCGCCGCCGACCAGCCACAGGACGAGGACGAGCCAGAACGCGATGCCCGCGAGCGCCTCCCACGCCCGCATCTCGTCCATGAACAGCCCTGCCCCGACCGCCGGGGCGGCCGCCACCCCGGCAACGATCATGAGAATGGGCGTGATCGGAACGAATCTGATCCGGTACGACACTCGCCGCTCCTCCATTACCGCCCAAAATTGATCATCTTGGTCACGGTGGCAGGGTAGTGGGCGTATTACCATCTGGCGGGTGCAGACCACCGCGCCGGTCCCCCCGCCCCCCGGCGGACGCGGGCATCGCAGGCCGAGGCGCCTGCTGGTGCCCGTCTCGGTCGTGTGCGCGCTGGCCGTCCTGGTGCCCGGGCTGTGGCTGGCCGGGGGCTTCGAGGAGGTCCCGCAGGAGCCGGAGAGGGCGCCCGGGAAGCCCGTCGATCTCGGGTTGTTCACCGTCACCGTCCAGGACGCGCGGATCGGCCTGGCCACCGCCGCCTTCGGGAGCGGGAAGCAGCGGTTCCTGATCGTCCGCCTGCGGGTCGTCAACACGGGCAAGGAGACCGCGTCGCTCGGCTTCGGCGGGCTGTCGGACGGTGTCGCCGCCCGCGCCAGGACCGGGAAGTGGGTCAAGCCCGACCAGGTCGAGGGCGTCGCGGCGGGGGCGAAGACCGACACGACGCAGCCGGGGCTGCCCGTGGACGCGTCGGCGATGTGGAAGATGGGCCCGGCGGACGCGCCGCGGCAATTCACGATCGGTCTGCGCAAGTGGGAGTACGACCACGGGTTCACCGACGCGAGCTACCGGTGGCGGATCGACCAGGAGGACGACGCGCTCGCCGGGCGCCTGACCCTGCCGGTCGCCGCCCCGCCCGCGCCCAGGCCCACGGCGAGTCGGCGATGAACGGCCGCAAGATGCTCGTCCAGGGCGGCGCCGGGCTCGGCGGGACGGTCCTGCTCGCGGGCGCGATGTGGCTGCACAGCCTGCGGCCCGAGGTCGCCGCCGAAGAGCTCGACCCGATCCGCAGCGGCGGACGGATCGGCCAGGAGGTCACGAACCACGAGTTCAGCGTGCGGGTCGACCGGGTGGAGGCGGCGCGGTCGCTCGCGCCGAGCCTGTCCCTCGGCAACCCCCCGCCGATCGGCACGGACGGCGTTTACCTCGTCGTCCGGCTGCGAGCGATGAGCCGCCGGGAGCCGCTGAAGCTGGCGTCCGCGAAGCTGGAGACGCCCGGCGGCCTGTCCTTCCGCGCCGGCCCGCGGACGGGCGCCGCCGAGGTGCTCCAGCCCGAGATCCAGCCGATGATCTGGGCGCCGATGGTGCTGGTGTTCGAGCTGCCCGAGGAGCGGGTGGCGGGCGCGCACCTGGTCGTGGGCACGGGCGGGCTGCTGCCGCAGCTGTCCGGGGCGGCCGATGTCGACCTCGGCCTCACGAAGGGACGCGCCGCCGAGCTGATCCGGGGCGCTACCGACGGCTACGACGTGCGGACGGGGCGCCGATGACCGCGGGACCGCAGTCGCCCGACGAGACGTGGGACGAGTCGCAGGACGAGGGCGGGGAGTCCCCGGAGCGCGTCAAGCTGCGTCCCCTGGACAGGCGCGTCATCCAGGCGATGGCCCTCGCCGCCCTGGTGCCCGCCTTCCTCTCGCTCCAGTGGCTGGACGAGGAGCGCAGCCTCCGCAGCAACCTGAAACCGCGGGAGAAGGTCATCACGGTCGCGCACGGCGCGGTCGGCGAGTTCGGGGGCGCGCGATGGCGGCTCATGGGCCGCGAGAACGCCGCGTCCCTCGCCGACCCCGCGTCCGCGCCGGGCACGTCCCCGCCGGGCGGCACCGGGGCCGGGGACGTGACCGAACTGCGGCTCACCCTGGCCGTCCGCCCCCTGGACGCGGCGGGGGCCAAGACGGTCGGCTCGTACGGGACCGTCTACCGGCTGCGCGACGGCGACGGCCACGTGTGGTCGGCGACCGGGCTCGCGCTCGGGACGCCCCGGCAGGGCGTGCCGACGCGCATCACCGTCAGGGCGACGGTGCCCCGTGCCAAGGTGGACTCGCTGGTGCTGGAGGTGCGGCCGCCGGCGTACCCGCGGCCGAAGGGGCCGCTGCCTTTGCTGCGGTTCGCGCCGTGACCCTCGCCATGACCAGGTTGAACGCCGCCGCCAGCAGGCAGATCCGCAGGATCTGGAAGACCAGCCCCGTCCCGTACGCGACGAACGGCATCCGCGGCAGCCACCACGTCACGGGGTGCGGGCCCAGCAGCTCGTAGACGGACCGGCGCGCGGCGTCCTCCGCCACGTCCAGACCCGCGAACATCAGGCAGAACGTCGCGAACGGCAGCAGCCCGGACCGGCGGACGAGCCGCAGCCCGTACCACGCGGGCAGCCACATCTCGCGGAACCCGCGGGTCAGGACCTCGCGCGGGCTGCCCGTCCGGTCGAGCCCGCCCGCGCTCGCCAGCCGCCGCGCGGCGCGGCCCTGCCCGAGCACGACCCGCTCGTCCCCCGCGTCCAGCCCCAGGACCACCCCGGCGATGACCAGCCAGATCAGCGCGCCCAGCACCGCGTCCTTGAACGGCGGCCAGGCGTCCAGAGCCGGGCCCGCGACGTCGGTCACCCACTCCCACGCCTGCCGGCGCGTGACCCAGTCGACGCCCTCGCCGCGCAGATGGTCGATCGTGAAGATCGCGAACAGCGCGAAGTCGATCTCCAGGAGCGCGATGAGCGCGCCGCCCGCGCGCGGCAGCCGCTCCTCCAACAGCCGTTCCGCGACGACCTTCAGCACGAAGAACCCCGCGGTGAGCCCGACCGCGAGGGCCACGTGCCTCTCCAGCGAGATGAGCATGCCGAGGCCCTTGACATGCCCCTCGAAGCCGTTCTCGGCGAACCCCCGGCTGGTGGCCATGTCGGCGAACGCGCGGGCGTCCTCGCCCTGCATCCCCCACGCCAGGTAGAAGATGACGAACGGCAGCGCCGCGCGGCCCGCCGCGCCGAACACCGACTCGTCGTTCCCGACCGCCCACGGCGTCAGGTCGCCGCCCGCCTCACGGGCGTGCACGACGTCCAGGCCCTCGCGGACGCAGTGGACCATCGCGACCACGACGCCGAGCGTGACCATCACCAGCAGCCCGACGGTGAGCAGCGGCGCCACGGTCGCCGCCGTGCCCTTCATCTCGCCGAGCCGGTAGCCGCCGTACATCGCCCCGTACCGCAGCAGCTCCCCCACCGTGAACCAGAGGGCGAGCGGCAGCACGAAGCGTCCCGCGAGCGTGAGCGTGGCCCACGGCAGGATCAGCGGCGACCGCGCGGACAGACCGGACATCGCGCCGATGCTACTCAGGTCGCGGCGCCGCCGCCCGGAACCTCCGGGCCCTGGTCGGACGGCTCAGGGCTCGCCCGGAGGAGACGAGGGCGAAACGACGGACCCCGCCGTCCTCGCGCTGGGCGAGGGCGGCGGGGTCCGGTGGGCCCGCGAAGGCTCGGGTCAGATCGCCACCTCAAGGGCGGCGACCTCTCCGGTCTTGGCCGTGACGGTGTTGTCGACGCTCACACCGCCGGCCGCCAGGACGCGCACGGTCCAGTCGCCATCGGCGGCGAAGAACCGGAACACGCCCTCGTCGCCCGTGACGACCTCGGCCGTGAACTCGCCGGTCGAGTCGAGCAGGCGCGCGTAGGCGCTGGACACGGGGGCACCCTCCCGGGTGACCGTGCCCTGGATGACGGCCTCGTTGTTAAGGTCGACGGTCGCCGGCAAGGACGCCGTCTGCGCGGGCGCTGCGCAGCCCTGGGTCATAGCTCCTCCATCTCCGTGCACGGAAATTCCTGGTCAGACGAGGCGGTTACTTGGGCGCGCCGAGCTCGATCGGGACGCCGACCAGCGACCCGTACTCCGTCCAGGAACCGTCGTAGTTCTTCACGTCCTGGAGGCCGAGCAGCTCGCGGAGCGCGAACCAGGTGTGCGACGAGCGCTCACCGATACGGCAGTAGGCGATGGTCGACTTGCTCAGGTCGACGCCGGCCTCGCTGTAGATCTCGCGCAGCTCCTCGTCGGACCGGAACGTGCCGTCGTCGTTGGCCGCCTTCGACCACGGGATGCTGCGGGCGGTCGGCACGTGGCCGGCACGCTGCGCCTGCTCCTGCGGAAGGTGGGCGGGGGCGAGCAGCTTGCCGCTGAACTCGTCCGGCGAGCGGACGTCGATCAGGTTCTTGGTGCCGATCGCGTCCACGACCTCTTCGCGGAAGGCGCGGATCGTCAGGTCCTGCTCCTTGGCCGTGTACTCGGTGGCCGGACGGCTCGGGACGTCGGTGACCAGCTCGCGGGAGTCCAGCTCCCACTTCTTGCGGCCGCCGTCGAGCAGCTTGACGTTGTCGTGCCCGTAGAGCTTGAAGTACCAGTACGCGTACGCGGCGAACCAGTTGTTGTTTCCGCCGTAGAGGATCACCAGGTCGTCGTTGGCGATGCCCTTGGACGACAGCAGCTGTTCGAAGCCGGTCTTGTCGACGAAGTCGCGGCGGACCGGGTCCTGGAGCTCGGTCTTCCAGTCGATCTTCACGGCGCCACGGATGTGGCCCTTGTCGTAGGCGGACACGTCCTCGTCGACCTCGACGAGAACGAGTCCGGGCGAGTCCAGATTGGACTCCACCCAATCGGCGTCCACCAGGACGTCGGAACGGCTCATGCGGGAACCTCCCTGTCGGAGCGAATCTTCGCGGTCATGCGTCGTAGAAGCAGATACGTCTCGCAGCCGAGGCAGAACCCGAACGCCGCGTTCAGGAAAGCCGCCGCCAGCGCGAAGGCGGTGGCACCGATGCCGAGCCAGGTGGTCCCCGTCGCGTATCCGGCCGTTCCGACCAGGGCGAATCCGAGGCCGACACCCTGGGCGAACCGGGGCGGGACCGCGTCTTCGAGCTCCCTTGGCGGGGCGAGCCGGGGACGGATCAGCACTGTGAACACAAGTCCGTACGGGGCGTACCGGAGGCCGAAGAGGGTCGCGAGTGCGAACACGACGGCCTGAGCGGCGAGCAATCCCCAGCTTCCGGTCACCAGGACCACGATCAGTACCGCCGTCGTGACCATCGCAACGAAGCGCTGCCCGCGCGGATCGACCTGCATCGGGGTGCTCCAGGTGGAGTGGAAGCGTGCGTACGAGCTGAAAAGCGACGTGCTCGGGGGCGTGGGCTCGATGCCTCAGGCCATGCGACAGAGCGAGGCGGACACGCGGCAGAAGTCCACCGCGCGACGCTTCGTGAGCATCTGCTCTGTCCAGTAACGCACGACCATGATGTTAAGCCGAGAACCCTGGCCTGTCACATCCGTCTCGCCTTCCGAGACAGTGACATTAGTCTTGCCGCAGGTCAACAAGGTCATGCTCACGGGATCGCCTGGCCGAGAGCGGCGATGACGTCGGCCTTGCGGGGCGCTCCGGAGGCGCGGCGGACGACGCGTCCGGCCGCGTCCAGGACGAGCACGGTCGGGGTGCGGATGACGTTCAGCCTGCGGACGAGCTCCAGCCGCGCCTCGGCGTCGATCTCGACGTGCGCGACGCCCTCCACCATCCCGGCGACCTCGCCGAGCGTGCGCCGGGTCGCCCGGCAGGGCGCGCAGAACGCGCTGGAGAACTGCACCAGGGTGGCCTTCTCGCCGAGCGCGGCGCCCAGCTCGTCCGCGCCGAGGACCTCGGCCACCGCGCCGTCTCCCCTCCGCGCGCGCAGCACGCCGTCGCGCCGCCGCCGGACCAGGCCGAACACCGTGGCCGCCGCGAGCACCACCGCCGCGATCAACGCACCTTCCATCGACAGCATTCAACCCGACGCGGCCCCGGGTTCTTCCCCCGGGCGCCCCGGCCGCCCCGGAAGGCCCGGGATCAGGTGGGGATCGTGAGCAGCGGCTGCCCGTCCAGGCCGACGATCTCGAACGAGAACAGCTGCCCGCGCGGGAACATCGTGGAGCCGTGGTACTCGCCGTAGCCCCGGTCGTAGGGGACGAACCAGCTGCCGAGGGCGTCCCGCTGGCCGTCCCTGGCGATCACCAGCAGCCGGCACCGGGAGCCCTTCGGGACGCCCGACAGGTAGAGCTCCACCTCGGTGCCCCACTTCCTCTTGTGGAGCATCACGAAGCCCTTGATGCGGGTGATGGGGTTCTCGGCGGCGATCCGCTCGCCCTTGCCCTTCGGCTTGGGCGGCGGCGGCTGCGGCGCGGGCGCCGTGGTCGTCACGGTCGGCGCCGGCCCGGCGCGTTCCCTGTCACCCGTCCCGGGCATCTGCAGGCCCCCGACCAGGGCGCCGACGACGAGCAGCAGGCAGGCCGCGGCGGCGAGCGGGGCCCAGCCGGGACCCCGCCCGCCGGCCCGCCGCCCCAGCGGTCCGAGCCATCCCCTCCGTCGCTCGGCCGCCCGCGCCAGGAGCCCGTCCAGCAGCTCTGGCGGTGGCCCCACGATCTGGTCGAGCTGGGCCTCGTCGACGCGCCCGAGCAGCGCGGGCAGGCCGGCCAGCCCGGCGAGCTCGTCCCGGCAGACGCGGCAGTCCTCCAGATGGGCCTCCAGCTCGCCGCGCTCGCCGGGCTCGATCGCGCCGAGCACGTACACCCCCAGGGAGATGCGCACGTCCGTGCAGTCGTTCATGGCGCCAACCCCCGCTCCTCCAATGCGAGTTTGAGCGCCCGCAGGGCGTAGTACGTACGGGACTTCACCGTGCCGGGCGGGATGCCCAGCGACTTCGACGCCTCGGCGACCGAGCGGCCCCGGTAGTAGGTCTCCACCAGGACGGCCCTATGCGAGGGCGTCAGCTGCGCCAGCGCCTCCGCGACCGTCCAGGACTCCAGCGCCCGGTCGATGTCGTCGGAGCCCGCCGCAGTCATCATGACGTGTTCGTCGATGCCCGTCTCCTGCGGGCGCGCGCGCTTGGCGCGGTGGGCGTCGACCACGAGGTTCCGCGCGACCGTGAAGAGCCACGGCCGTACCGGACGGCCTGCCAGCGCCTCCGGATGCTTCCAGGCGCGCAGCAGCGTCTCCTGCACGACGTCCTCGGCCTGCGTCCGGTCCCCGCCGGTCAGCCGCAGGACGTAACCGATGAGGGGACCACCGTGCTCGTTGTAAAGAGCACGCAGCAAGCCCTCATCCGCGGTTGGCCCCACACCTGTGACACGTACGCCCTTGCGGTCCGGTTCACAAGCAGCACGACATTTCCGGCGGCGCCGCTCTGCCGCCCGCCGCTCCGCTACTCAGCCTGCCGCCGCTCCGCCCCAGCCGGCCGCCGCTCCGCTCACCAGCCGCCCCGCCGGCCCCGCTACTTCGTCCGCGACTTCGGCCGCTGCTCCAGGTCGTTCAGCCGGACGTTCTGCGCCGTGGCGGAGACGCGCAGCCCGTCCGCGGTGGGCTCGATCTTGCTGATCCGGGAGCCGACGGGCAGGTCCGCCACCGGCACGAGCCAGGTGAGCTGCCGCCGGACCAGGGCCATCGGGACCTGCGCGCCGCCCTTCGACCCGACCGACAGGGGCGTGACGGCGATGCCGCGCGCGGTGGGCTTGACCGCCACCGTCGCGGTGCCGTCGACGGGCAGACCCGCGACCGTGCCGGTGAGCTCGACCGAGAGGTCGTCGCCCTTCGGCCCGATGCTCTTGACCTCCCTGGGCGCCTGCTTCTTGATCACTTCGTAGGGGATGACGGCGGACGCGGTCGCGGTGCGGGCGGTGACGTTGTCGGAATTGCCCGAGATGACCTCCGACAGCGGCGCCTTGACGCCGCGCATGTCCACCTTGACGTCCTGGATGGTGACGCCCTGCTGCGTCCACGCGCTGATGACCACGTCGATGTGGTCGTACTCGCCGCCGACCGCCTGCGTCAGGAACGGGATCCCGTGGATCGTGACATCGGGCTGCTCCTGGAGGCTGTACTGCGCGGCGACCTGCTTGCCGATCTCGTTCTGCGCGATCCGGACGCCGAGCCGGTCGGCGACGACGACACCCCCGACCACGAGGACCAGCAGCACGAGCAGTACTTTCCGCATGTCTCTCCTTCGAGGCGTCGGCACGCGATCGCCACACCCTAGTCGGCCGCGTGCTCCGGCCGGGTCGCGCTGGAGGATGACATCGCGGACTGTGACATCACCCTCCCGCGAACGGCGGGAGGACCTCGACGACGCCGCCGTCGGGCAGCGCGACCGACGCGTGCGGCCGGCCGCCCACCGGATCCCCGTCCACCAGGAACGAGCTTCGGTCCAGGACGCGCCGGAAATCGCCGCCGCGCCCGTCCCGCAGGGCCGCGGCGGCGAGCGCCTCGTCCAGCGTGACGGCGTCGTACGGCTCCTCGTGCGTGCCCGCCGCGGCCTTCGCGGCGGCCCAGTACCGGATCGTTCCCTTGGCCATGACCAAAGGGTCTCATTCCCCCGACCTGCCGTGTCCGGCGCGGGCGCTCGTTGCCCGCGGGGACGGCTCGGATATGCTCAGGGTGAGGGATCCGGGCGACGAGGCCATGGAGTTCATCAGAAAGCCCTTCATGGTCACCTCGTCTTCGAGCCGCGGCCGTTGCCGGGGCCCGACGATGAGCCGCCTGGGTCCTACGTCTTTTTGGACGAGGAGGCGGCACGTGAGCAGCTTGCTCTTGCTGACCAACGCGTTGGAGCCCTCCGACGAGGTCCTGCCCGCGCTCGGGCTGCTGCTGCACCCCGTGCGCGTCGCCCCCGCCGAGGCGTCCGCGCTCATCGACGCGCCACCCGCCGACATCGTGCTGGTCGACGCCCGCCGCGACCTGGTGCACGCCAAGAGCCTGTGCCGGCTGCTGCGCACCACGGGCCTGGACTGCCCGCTGCTCGCCGTCGTGACCGAGGGCGGCCTGGCCGCGCTCAGCTCCGAGTGGGGGCTGGACGACCTGCTCCTGAAGAATTCGGGACCCGCCGAGGTCGAGGCGCGGCTGCGCCTGGCGCTGGGGCGCGCGGCCGCGGTCTCCGAGGCCGACGAGGTCCCCGGCGAGATCCGCAGCGGCGAACTCTCGATCGACGAGGCGACCTACACGGCGCGGCTGCGCGGGCGGGTGCTCGACCTGACCTTCAAGGAGTTCGAGCTGCTGAAGTACCTCGCCCAGCACCCCGGCAGGGTCTTCACCCGCGCCCAACTCCTCCAGGAGGTCTGGGGCTACGACTACTTCGGCGGCACCCGCACGGTGGACGTGCACGTCCGGCGGCTGCGCGCCAAGCTCGGCGCCGAGTACGAGTCCCTGATCGGGACGGTCCGCAACGTCGGCTACCGCTTCGTCCCCGACCACCGGCCCGGCGAGGCCGAGGAGCTCTCTCCCGCCCCCGCCTGACCGGCGCCAGGCGTCCGGCACCCGGCGCCCAGCCGTCCGGTCCGGCCGCCCAGCCGCCCGGCAGACCCGCCCGCTCAGCCGAAGCGGCCGGTGATGTAGTCCTCGGTGGCCTTCTGCTCCGGGTTCGTGAAGATCTTGCTGGTGTCGTCGATCTCGATGAGCTTGCCCGGCTTGCCCGTCCCGGCGATGTTGAAGAACGCGGTGCGGTCGCTGACGCGGGCGGCCTGCTGCATGTTGTGCGTGACGATGACGATCGTGTACTGGCTCTTCAGCTTGCCGATGAGGTCCTCGATCGCCAGCGTGGAGATCGGGTCCAGCGCCGAGCACGGCTCGTCCATCAGCATGACCTGCGGCTGGACGGCGATCGCGCGGGCGATGCACAGGCGCTGCTGCTGGCCGCCGGACAGGCCCGCACCGGGCTTGCTCAGCCGGTCCTTGACCTCGTTCCACAGGTTGGCGCCCTGCAGCGACTCCTCCACGATCTCGTCGAGGCGGCTCTTGCGGCGCACCCCGTTGAGCTTCAGGCCGGCCGCCACGTTGTCGTAGATCGACATGGTGGGGAACGGGTTGGGCCGCTGGAAGACCATGCCGACCACGCGCCGCACCGCGACGGGGTCGACCGAGGAGCCGTACAGGTCGTCGTCGTCCAGCAGGACCTTGCCCTCGACCCGCGCGCCCGGGATGACCTCGTGCATGCGGTTGAGCGTGCGCAGGAACGTGGACTTGCCGCAGCCCGACGGCCCGATGAACGCCGTCACCGAGCGCGGCTCGACCGTCATCGAGATGTCCTCGATGGCGTGGACGCCGCCGTAATAGGCGTGCAGCCCGGAGACTTCGATCCGCTTGGCCATGGGGTAGGTGCTCCTATCGGGGACGTGCCGGTTCGGGGGTCGGGGGCCCGG
>NZ_SMKU01000115.1 GCF_004349215.1 Actinomadura rubrisoli
CCCGCCGCCCGCGTCCAAGCCCCGGCCCTCCTGGCTGCAGCTTCCGCTGCCCGGCCTGCCACCCAGATACCGGCACGGCCGTCTCAATCTGCGCAGCGACCCGCTCCCAGACGATCCGTGGCTGGCCTGGGGCCTGCACGTCGCGCACGGGCTGGCCGAACTCCACGGCTGGAGCGGCAACGTCGCCCGCGCGGTGAACCGCTCCCTGGTCACGCTGCTGACCGACTACACCGGAGCCGACCCCTTGCGCGCCTCGGTGATCTGGCCCGTCCTGCGCGAACGGACCTCCTGCGCGCCGACCCGGACCATGCACGTGCTGGCGACCATGGGCATCCTGGTCGAAGACCGCCCCACCGCCTTCGACCGCTGGCTCGCCCGCAAACTCCACGGCCTGGCCCCGGCCTTCGCCGAACCCGCCGCCGACTGGGCACGGACCCTGCACGACGGCGGACCCCGCTCCCTGCCCAGAAGCGACGTCACCGCCCGCAACTACCTCGCCGCGGCCCTGCCCGCCCTGCAGCACTGGGCCACCCGCTATGACCACCCGCGAAGTCACCCGCGACGACGTGCTCGACCACGCCGCACCCCTGCAAGGCCGGCAGCGCCAGTACGCGCTCACCACCCTGCGCTCCCTGTTCGCCTGGGCCAAGAAGAACAACTTCGTCTTCCGCGACCCCGCCGCCCGCGTCAAGATCGGCAAGTTCGAACACGGGGTCCTCCAACCCCCTGGAACCCGACGACATCGACCAGACCATCACCGCCGCGACCACCCCCCAGGCACGCCTCTACATCGCACTGGCCGCAGTGCACGCCGCCCGCCACAGCCAGATCCGCGCCCTCGCACTCGACGACGTCGACCTGCCCAACCGACGACTCACCATCGACCGGCGCACCCGCCCCCTGGACGACCTGACCCACCGCCTCCTCACCGACTGGCTCACCCACCGTCACAAGACCTGGCCGGGCACCGCCAACCCCCACCTGCTGACCAGCGCCATCAGCGCCAACGGCACCGCTCCCGTCAGCCACACCTGGCTCAACCGGATCCTGCGCGGCCTGCCCGCGACCC
Organism: Actinomadura rubrisoli; assembly: GCF_004349215.1. Lineage (GTDB taxonomy): Bacteria > Actinomycetota > Actinomycetes > Streptosporangiales > Streptosporangiaceae > Spirillospora > Spirillospora rubrisoli. The sequence continues at coordinate 1,070 of NZ_SMKU01000115.1, forward strand.
TCGAAGCCCTGCGCATCGACCGACAACTCGACGAAGCCCTCACCAACGGCGCGGACCCACTGCACCTCTCGGTCGTCTTCGGCCTGCACGCCACAACCGCCATCCGCTACGCCGACTCCGCCCGGCAACTCCTGCGACGCCCTCACCAAGACGACCCCCCGCCTTCACCACGAACCTGAGGATCCTCAGGCGGAAAACCCCGCCACCCACCCTCGGGTTCGCCGCGAGAACCCTTCGGTTTTCCTGAACCCGCGGGCATCCGGGCCTTGGTGAACAGGCAAATGTCGGCGTGCACGCTCACCACCGGCGGCAGCGCACCCGAACGGGCCTCGCGCAGCTGAGCCAGCTGCGCCGGATCGGCCTGCACGACCAGCTCCTCACCGGCTACCGGCACCCGTAGCGCGATGACGTGCTGGGGTGTAACCGAACCCGAGACTCTGGGCGTGGCGGATGGTGCGTGGCGCCGGGTCGATGAGGCGTCCGGCCTGGTGGCGGGCGGTGGTGATGACCGCCAGGACGCCACCGGGAGCCGTTAGCAGACCACGCTGCTCTAACCATCATCACCGCGCGTCGCTTCGCAGACGCCGAACAAACGCCTCCCCGACCTGGTACAGCGCATCACCGCCGATCCCGCCTGCCAGACTGCGCGTACCGCCCAGGCCCGAAGCGCCGTGCCCGCGACTGGCTCACCCATCTAGATAAGGGATTTGATCAAAGGGTCAGAGCTGGCGGAGGGCACCGCCGTCAATCGCCCACTCGGCGCCCGTCACCTGGACGGCGAGCGGCGACAGGAGGTAGGCGATGACCCGGGCGACGTCGTCGGCGGTGCCGAGGCGGCCTGTAGGCAGATCGCGCACGGTGCCGATGAAATGGTCGATGGCCTGCTCCACCGGCTTGCCGTACCGCTCGGCGAGCTGTTCGGCGAAGCCGCCCGGCCCGTCCCAGAGCCGCGTGCGGGTCGGGCCGGGCGTGACGATCGTGGAGCGGATCCCGTGCCTGCCGTACTCGCCCGCGAGGGACTTGGACATCGAGAGCAGCGCCGTCTTCGCCGCCGCGTAGTCGACGAGCGTCGCGTTCGGGAAGCGCGCCGCCTCGCTGGCGACGTGCACCAGGCCGCCGCCGCGCGCGAGCAGTTCGGGGATCGCGGCGCGGCTCATCCGGACGGCGGAGAACAGGTTGAGATCGAATGTGGCCCGCCAGTCCTCGTCCGTCACGTCCAGGAAGCCGGACCGCGTCTCCACGCCGCCGGCGTTGTTGACCAGCCCGTCGAGCCGTCCGTAGCGCTCGACTGCGGTGCGGACGATCGTCCGCGCGGCCCCCGGGTCTGTCACGTCGGCGGCGAGGCCGGTGACTCGGTCGCCGAACTCCTCCGGGGCCTTGCGCGCGACGCCCAGCACGCTCGCGCCCTCCTCGGCCAGCACCCGCACGGTGGCCGCGCCGATCCCGGCCGTGGCGCCGGTGACGATGAAGACCTTTTCGGAAAGCCGCAGATCCATCTCGCCTCACCTGGTAGGCGCGCGCGTTGTGGGCGCGGAGTCTTCGGTGACCTTGGCGCGCAGGAGGTGGAGCGCGGCCTCGGACGATGATCCCGGAGCTGCGCTGTACATGAGGATCCGGTGGCCGGAGTCGTCCGGCAGGTGCAGCGCCTCGAATTCGAGCGCCAACTCGCCGACCTCGGGATGGCGGAAGTGCTTGGTGCCCGACGCGCAGGTCGCGACCGGGTGCTTCGACCACAGCGACGCGAACTCCGGGCTGCGCATCGACAGCTCCCCGATCAGCTCGGCCAGGTCACGGTCGTCCTGGAAACGTCCGGCCACCACCCGCAGGGACGCCACCGCACGTGTTGCCTCCTCCTGCCAGCGGACGTACAGGTCGCGGTGGTGGGGGTCCAGGAACAGCATCCGGGTGAGGTTTGGACGCTCGTCCGGACGGTCCGGCGCGTCGGCCGCGTAATGCCCGGCCAGCAGCAGATGCCCGAGGGTGTTCCAGGCGAGCACCTCGGTGCGCCGTCCGAGGACGACCGCGGGGACGTCGCCCATGGCGTCGATGAGCTGCCGCGTCCCGGGCCAGGCCGCCGCCGGACGGGACGAGCGCCGCCGCTTCCGGGGTGCGGGCCTGGCCAGATCGTGCAGGTGCGCCCGCTCGTCGGCGTCCAGGTTCAGCGCCCGCGCGAGGGCGTCGATCACCATCGGCGAGGCGTTGGTGCTGTGCCCCTGCTCCAGCCGCGCGTAGTAGGTGGCGCTGACGCCCGCGAGCTGGGCGAGCTCCTCCCGGCGCAGGCCCGGGACCCGGCGGGCGCCGTAGGAGACGACGCCCGCGTCCTCCGGTTTCAGGGCGGCCCGGCGGCTGCGTAGGAATTCGCCGAGCGGAGTCCGCTGTTCGCTTTCGGCCATGCGTCCAGCCTAGGCACGTGCGCGGCGATCCTTCCTATCCCTGTCAGTGCCAGGAACGCCAGATTCTGGCTGGCGTCCGCAACCGTGCCTAGCGTGGCCCGAGACCGCTCCCGGACAGGAGGAAAGGCCGCATGACCAGCATCGATCAACGAACGGGCACCGAGCGGGACACCGCCGGGATGAGCCGCAGGCAGCGGATCGTCCTGCTCGTCCTGCTCAGTGCGAGTTTCACGCTCGCAGTGGACTTCTCCATTCTCAACGTCGCCCTCCCCGATATCGGTGCGGGAGTCGGCCTCGGCCTGGCGAACCTGCAATGGGTCGCGACCGTGTTCGCGTTGTGCGCAGCCGGATTCACCCTTCTGTTCGGGCGGATCGGCGACCTGTTCGGCCGCCGCCGCGTCTTCCTGGGTGGGATGGCCCTCCTCGGCGTCGCCTCACTGGTGGGCGGACTCGCCGGATCCCCGGAATGGCTGCTGGCCGCGCGGGCGGCGCAGGGCCTCGCCACCGCCGCCGTGACGCCGACCGCCATCTCGTTGCTGACGACCTCGTTCCCGTCCGGCCCGCTGCGGGACCGCGCGCTCGGGCTCAACGGCGCGCTGATGGCAGCCGGGTTCACCACGGGCGCGATCCTCGGCGGCGTGCTGACCGACCAGCTGAGCTGGCGCTGGGCGTTCTTCATCAACGTGCCGGTCGCCGCCGTGGTGCTCGTCGTGACGCCGCTGGTGCTCACGGAGAGCAGGCCGTCCCAGCGGCCGAGGCTGGACGTCCTCGGCGCCCTCACGGTCACGCTCGGGCTGCTGGCGATCGTGTACGGGCTGACCAGGGCGAGCGAGGAGTCCTGGGGCGACTCACAGGTGCTCGCCGCGCTGCTCGGCGGGCTGGTGCTGCTGGCGGCGTTCTGGCTGGTCGAGAGCCGCGTCGCCGCCCCGCTCGTACCGGTGCCGATCCTGCGGCGGCGCAGCATCGCCTGGGGCAACGCCGCCGGGCTGCTCGCGTTCGCGACCGAGACCTCCCTTGTCTTCCTGCTGACCCTCTACATGCAGAAGGTCCTCGGCTTCTCTCCGTTGTCGGCCGGGCTCTCGTTCGCCGTCCTCGGTCTCGGGACGGTACTCGGCGGCATGCTCGCGCCGAAGATCATCGGACGGATCGGCACCAAGCGGACCCTCATGCTCGGCTTCGCCGTGCAGACGGCCGCGACCCTGCCGCTGGTGCTGCTCGGCTCCGGCACCGCATGGATGGCGCTGCTGCTGGTGGCGACCTTCGCGGGCGGCGTCGCGAACCTGGTGGCCATCGTCGGCTTCATGGTCACCGCGACCTCCGGCCTGCCGGACGAGGAGCAGGGCCTCGCTGGCGGGCTCGCGACGATGAGCCAGCAGATCGGCATCACGATGGGCATCCCGATCATGAGCACGATCGTCGCGGCACGCGTGCACGCCCTCGGCGGGACGGAGACCGAGCACACCGTCCTGAGCGGCGTCGGCCTGGCGATATTCGTCAACGCGCTGGTCTGCCTGGGCGCCGGTGTCCTGGTCGCCGTCTTCCTGCGGCGAGCGGGCGCGGAACCCGCGGGCGAGACCGCCTCGGCATGAGCCGCGACGCCGTCGAAGTCGGCTGGGAGCCCGCGGATGTCCCGGCCGGCACGCATACCGTCCCCGTCCGGATCTACCGGCCGGGCCCCGACCGGCGCGGCTGGCTGGTCTGGGCGCCCGGCGGTAGCTGGCAGGCCGGCTCCGTGGAGAGCTGGCACGAGACCGGCGCCGCCCTCGCGCGGTACTCCGAGTGCACCGTCGTGACCGTCGGCTACCGGCTGGCGCCGCGGCACCGACACCCGGCCCAACTGGAGGACGTGCTGACCGTCCTCGACTGGGCCCAAGGGCAAGACGGTGACGCGACGGCGGTGGGTGGCGACAGCGCGGGCGGGACGCTCGCCGCGGCCGCCGCCCTCGTCCGGCGCGACCGCGGCGAGCACCTCGCCGCCCAGGTGCTCGCCTACCCTCCGCTCGACCCGTCCTGCGCCGCGCCGTCGTACACCCGGCTGCCGGGCGCCTTCCCGTCCGCTCCGCACCTGCGGGCGGCCTGGCGGCTGTACCGCGGCGACCCGCGGTCGGACAGGTCGGACGGCGAGCGCCTGTACAGCACTCCACTGGAGGCCGACCGGTTCGACCGGCTCGCCCCGGCCGTGCTGGCCGTCGGCGAGCTCGATCCCGTCATCGACGACGTCACCGCGTACGCCCGGCGGCTGCGCGCGGCGGGAGGCGAGGTGACGCTGCGGACGTTCCCGGGCACGCCGCACGCGGCCGTCCTCGGCGACTCGGCGCCCGCCGGAGGCGGGCCGTCGCTACGCCAGTGGCTCGGCGTCGCCCTGCGTGCGCGAATGGTCCGGCACGCGTCCGGCCCTCCCGGAGGGCCCCCGCCCGCGAAAGGACGAGAATGAGAACCGAGACGACGCATATCGACGCTTTGAAAAGGCATTTCCGCGACCTGCGCGACGGCACCCACGGTGTCGGCGGCGACACGGTCTCTCGCGAGGGCAAGGAACGCCATTTCACGCAGGCGGTCGAACTGCTGGCCCCCTACGCCTTCGAGGTGCTGGACGAGTTCAACGCCGCGCTGCTCTACGGCGAAGGAAGGGTCGACGGCACCGGCCTCCAGCGGACTCCGGACGGCGGGCTGGGCGCCGCCTGGACTCTTTCCTGGTCCGAGCAACGGGAGTCGGGGATCGCACCGATCACGCTGCTGGCCCACTACGGGCGGACGTTCCACCATCCGCACCTGCGGGGCGCGACCGTCAGCGAATGGCCGCTGAACGTCAGCACCGACGAGCAGGCGCTCGCGGAGGCGCCGACGCTGCGCGTCATCGCGACGGCCGACCTGCACAACCTGGTCTTCCAACGGGACTACCGGATCGTTCCGGCCATCGTGCGCGAGGGACCGCTATGACGCCGCAGCTGTCCGTCCTCGACCAGTCGCCCGTGGGCGAGGGGTTCACGCACGCCGACGCGCTGCGGTCGTCCGTCGACCTGGCCCAGGCGGCGGAGGAATGGGGCTTCGTCCGGTACTGGGTGGCCGAGCACCATGGTTCGCCGGGCTTCGCGTCCACCGCTCCCGAGATCATGGCCGCGGTGCTGCTGACGCGGACCACGCGCCTGACAGTCGGGACGGGTGGCGTGCTCCTCCCCCTGTATCCGCCTGCGAAGGTGGCTGAGGTCTTCGGCGTCCTAGCGTCGCTGTACCCGGGCCGGGTCGACCTGGGCCTCGGCCGCGCCGGCGGCCCGGCCGAGGACTATCCCGACCGGGTGCGCGTCCTGCGCCGCATGCTCCGCGCCGACGAGCCCGGCCTGGCCGGTGCGCCCGCCGTGCCGCCGCGGATGTGGCTGCTGGGCGGCGGGCTGACCTCGGCCCGGCTGGCCGGCGAGCTCCGGACGGGCTTCGCCTTCGCGCACTTCCTCAACCCGGGCGCGGCGGCGACCGCCCTTTCGATCTTTCGCCGCGAGCCGGGCGGGGCGGGCAAGCCGGTCGAGCAGGGCGAGTCCGGCGGGGACGTCGATTCGCGAAGCGTGCTGGCGGTTCGCGTCGTCGCGGCGCCGACGGAGGCCGAGGCCGAGGCGCTGGCCCAGAGCGTCCTGCTGTGGCGGTCCCGCAAGGATCTCGGGCGGGACCTGCCGCTCCCCACGCCGGACACCGCCCGCAACCACCGGTGGACGACCCTGGAGGCCGAACGCGCCGCGGTCCGCGGCGGGAGCCTGATCTGGGGGAGTCCCGAGCAGGTCCACGGACGGCTGGTCCGGATCGCGGCGGAGCACGGAGTGGGGGAGATCATGGTGAACACTCTCACCTGCGACCCGGCGGACCGGTTCCGCTCGTACCGGCTGCTGGCCGAGCAGACCGCCGCCCCCACTCCGCCGCTGTCCGAGGTCCCGTCCGAAGCCTCGTCCGAGGCCCCGCCCGAGGCCGCGGCTTCCACCTACCTGCCGCCCTGATCGAGCGGGCCGCCGCTGGAGACCGGCGTCGCCGGGGCGGTCGCCCCGCCGGACCCCGGTTCCGCGGAAGCGCCGACGCGGTCGGGCGCCGCCGGTCGTCCGCGCCCGGCGGCGCGGCGCGTCCCCTTGCGGCTCCGGCTGAAGCGCCGCATCGCCGGCATCTCCACCCCGTGGTGGAGCAGCGCGCCCGCGAGAAGGCACGCCGTGAAAAATCCCGCGATGAGGAGGACGCCGCCCGGGACTCCGTAGGTGGAGCCGTCCATCAGCGACCGCAGGTAGAAGATCGTTACACCCTGCACCAGGTAGAAGCCCAAGGACACGTCGCCCAGCCACACCATCGCCCGGCTGGACAGCCAGGTGCGCCGCCCTCCGGCGTCCGTGATCGCCACGGCCGGGATCAGCACGCCGATGGGCACGATCGTCGCGGCGACGAACGTGTACCGGAACGGCACCACGAAGCCCGCGCCATAGCCCAGCGCCACTAAGGCCAGGGCGAACCGGACGTTCGCCCAGCCCGGCCAGCGTCCGGCGAGCACTATCCGGGCGAGCAGGGCGCCGAGGACGAACTCGAAGAGCCGGGTGGGAGGGAACAGGTAGCCGAACCAGAACTGAAGATCGGAGATCGGGGTGATCGCCGACTTGGGAGTGTCGGGCACCAGAAAGGTCGACACGAGCTGGACGGTGACGGTCCCGGCGACCATGGCGCCCGCCCACCCCCAGAGCGCCCGGTCGCTCATCCTCCGGATCGGCACGATCAGCAGCGGGAACAGCGCGTAGAACAGCAGTTCGCTGCTCAGCGACCAGCTCGGCGGGTTCATGCTGAGGCTGATGCCGGGCTGTGGGAAGAAGCTGTGGATCAGGAAGAGGTTCGGCAGCCACTGGCCGACCGAGGTGATCGCGGCTCCGGCGAAGAGCACCAGGGACGCGGCGAACACCACGAGGTGGCTCGGGAAGAGCTTGGTGGCCCGGCGGCGCCAGAACGCCGTCATCCGCTGCCCGGGCCGGGACGACCATGTCAGCACGAACCCGGACAGGACGAAGAAGAAGGAGACGCCCATATACCCAGTGTTGAGCAATGCCTTCTCGTAAGCATGGGCGACGCCATCGTCGGCGAACGGATTGATCGGCTCGTTCGGCGGGATCGGGGAATTGGACAGCGACGTGTGGAAGAAGAAGACCAGCAGGGCCGCGAAGAACCGGAGCCCGGTCAGGGACGGCAGTTTCGCTGCCCCGATCCCGCGCGCCGTGCCTCCGGCCTGGCCGGTCGGGCCTGTCGATGACATGGGATCGCTCCTAGCCTGCCGGGATCGTCTCATTGCGGTAGATCATGATCTTGGCGGCCTCGGCCACGTAGTAGTTCTGGACGGAATAGGCGATCGTGGCGAAGTCGAGCCGCCCGTCGCCGGTGAAGTCGGCAGTCGCGATACGCGCCACGGACTCGTCCGACACCCGCCATTTGATCCAGACGCCGTTCGTCGCGTCGACGGCCTTGTAGTACATGACGCCCTGCCATGGCCATGGGCCGCGAAGGGCCACGAGGAACTCATCGTCACCGTCACCGTCGAAGTCGGCGCAGACGATCTGATGGCCCGGTCCCTCGCCGTTCTCGTTAGGGTCGCCGTAGACGTCAAGCAAGGTGCGCCGCCATTCACCTTCGGCCTTGGTGTAAACGGCGACGGTGTTGCCGTGGAACGGTTCCAACGCGGCGACATAGGCCATCGGATCCGCGCCGAGGCGTCCGGCGTTGAGGTCGCCGCTGCCCCGGAAGCCGGTCCGCTCGAACTGCGTCCTCTCACCTGTCCCGATCAGCTCGCGGACCCACTCCTGCCGGGACGTGTCGTAGTAGAGCCAGGTAACGCCCTCGTCGGAGGCGAGCAGCAGTGAGTCGAGATCGGAGCCCGGGACGAGGCCCCGCTTCTTCTCCGCTCCGTGGATCATGCGGAAATGGCTGTCGTCGATGGTCGTCATTGGCCATTCGCGGGCCGCACGGACGTCGTTAGGTTGGGTGAACATCACCACCGGCAGGACGGAGTGCACATCCTCCTTCGCCACGATCGGCAGGCCGATGACCTCCAGCCGCTCGGTCTGGGTGAAATGGCCGGCGCGCAGCCTGTGCATTCCGGTGGCTCGTCCCACGTAATGCTGTTTCCAGCGCGTCGTGTCCTTGTCCGGAGCGCCGTTATTCTCCAGCCAGGAGATCTTTCCGCCCGCGGTGTCGGGATCCACGATCGTGCCGATCGGACCGTACAGTTCATAGCAGAAGATGATGTCGGCGACACCGTTCCCGGTGATGTCGGCGAAGTCGGCGCCGACCGGCATCCGGAACTTGTCCGCAGCCAGCCTGCGGGTCCAGTAGCCGTCGTTCTGGTACCAGTAGATCTCGCCGAGGCGGAGACCGTATCCGAACAGATCGGGGCGGCCGTCGCCGTCGATGTCGGGGGCTTCGAGCCAGTACCCGTCACGCAACTGGTCGGCGACCAGTTCGGGGACGAATCGCGGTTTGCGGATCGCGGGAATGCTCATGAGGAATCTCCCGGAGTGGTGGTGCGGTGGTACTCGACGGCCAGCCAAACGCAGTCGGTGTCGGCGTGGTATTGATGCCAGGGATAGTGGAATCCGCCGTCCGGACCGATGCCGCAGAACGGCTGCGGCGTCGTCCATCCCGGACTCATCACGACGTCCTCGTACAGCGTGCTGTGATCCTGCTCCCGGAACTTCTGCATGCGGCCGGTGCCCAGGATCTGGGTGTGGACCTCGATGAAGTCGTGGCGCTTATGGATGAAGCAGTCCGTGCCCGCGGGCGCGAACCAGAGATTGACCTTGACGTCGAACGGTTCGGGCGTGCCCGGTGCGGCGGCCTCTCCCAGCAGGTGGGCGGGATCGAAGGCGATCCGCCCGACGGTGTCCTGGGAGTTCCGCCACAGCGGCGTCTTCGGGTCGAAGGGGCGGCCCCCGGTGACGTCGGTGGCGCCGCCGAGGATGTCGCCGAGCAGCCGCCAGCCCGGCTCGGTGACGATGTCCGCGGGACGCGACGCCGACCCGGACGGAGTCCGCAGGACCACCAGGAGGTCGGCGCCGTCCACCCGCGTCCCGGTCAGCAGGGTCGAGCACAGCGGGTGGATCGGCTTTCGCGGACACTCCCCGGCAAGGACGTCGGTCACCCCCGCGTTGAGGACGATCGAGGGTCCGTCGAGACGCAGGTCACGCGCGTTCGCGAAGACTTCGGCGGTGACCTGCCGCCCGCTAAAGCTCAGGCGGCGGGACGTGTTCACGTCATCATCTCCACGGCGAGATCGGCGGCCGGCCTCTCCGGCGAGAACGGCACGGTGGGCGGACCGTCCCCGAAGTAGTGGGCGAGGGCGTCCACCGTGCGCCGGGTGGCGTGGCCGTCCCCGTACGGGTTGGCCGCTGTGGCCATCCGCCGGTAAGCGTCCCGGTCGTCCAACAGTCGCCGCGTCTCCTCGACGATGCCCGCCCGGGAGGTGCCGACCAGCCGTGCGGTGCCCGCCTCGACGGCTTCGGAGCGTTCCGTCACCTCGCTGATGACGAGGGTCGGCTTGCCGAGCGCGGGGCCCTCCTCCTGCGCGCCGCTGCTGTCCGACAGCAGGATGTCGGCGCGGCCGAGGAGGTGGCAGAAGTTCAGGTAGGGCAGCGGTTCGACGACCGTGATGCTCGGGTGGCGGCCGATCCAGGGCAGCATCGCGCCCCGCACGGCCGGATTGCGGTGGAGCGGCACGACCAGGCGGACGCCGGGATCGTCGGCGATCTCCGCGAACGCCTGGGCGATCTGCGGAAGGCTCGGCCACGAGTCGCGCCGGTGCGCCGACGCGACGACGACACGGCGGGGATCGTCGCGCAGGTCCTCCAGCGCCGGATCGCCGAAGTCGTCCGTCCGGCCCATGGCCCAGTGGAGCGCGTCGATGACCGTGTTCCCCGTGACGACGATCGAGTCCTCGGCGATTCCCTCCTGAATCAGGTTCAACCGGTTCGCGGCGGTGGGAGCTAGGTGGAGCGCGGATATCTGGGCCACGAGACGGCGATTGCCCTCCTCCGGGAAAGGCGAATGGAGAAAGCCGCTGCGCAGGCCCGCCTCGACGTGCACGACGGGTATCTGGTGGTGAAATCCGGCCAAGCCGCCCGCCAGGGTGGTGGCGGTGTCGCCGTGCACGAGGAGTGCCTCCGGCCGGAGCCGCTTCAACTCCTTCTCAAGGCGGCACAGGGAACGGTAGGTTGTCTGCGGGAGCGTCTGTCTCGGCATCATGACAGCCAGGTCGATGTCGGGCTTGATGCAGAACGTTTCAAGGGTGGCGTCCAGCATCTCCCGGTGCTGCCCGGTCGAGATGACGATCGGGTCGAACCGGGGATCCTTCCGCAGCGCCCGTATGGGCAACGCGAGCTTGATGGCCTCGGGCCGGGTGCCGAGGACGACGACGATGGATCGCATGAGTTTCGGTTTCTCCTTTCCCGGAAAAAGCTCAGCCCTTGGCGGGTGCCACCGACAGGGAGTGGCGGAAGAAATTGCCCGGATCCCATTGCCGCTTGATTTGTTGCAGCCGGGGATAGTTGTCCTTGTAGTAGAGGGTGTGCCACGGGATTCCGGAACGGTTGAACCTGGGATCGGCGAGGTCGCTGTCGGCGTAGTTGATGTAGCAGCCGTCGGCGCGCCCGCCGGGCACCGGAACGCCCCGGCTCTCAGCGAAGAAGTCCTGGTAGAGGTCGCGGATCCAGTCGAGGTAGAAGGCGTCGTCCGTCGCGTTGGGCCAGAAGGTCTGGAAGCACATCTTGAAGACGGAGTCGCGCTGCGCGTTGGCGGTGGCGTCCGGCGCGACCGCGTTCACCCGGCCGCCGAAGGAGAACAGCACCAGCATCGTGTCGGGATTGTGGAAGTCGGGGCGCGTCATGAAGCGGTAGAGGGCGTCGATCTGGTGGTCGGTGAAGTTCTGCCGCATGTACCCGGACTTGTGCGCCGCCCGGGACGTGGGGCTGGTGATCGTCGGATTGTTCGTGCCGACCAGGCGGGTCGCCCGCAGCCACGGCATCTCCCGCGGTTCCGCGAGATCGGGCAGGTGGCCGATCTCCCCGGACGGCCCGGCCATGGGCCGCGGCGTCACCCCAACCCCCTCAACGAGCGCGCCGAGGTAGTCGTCCAGCAGGCGGCGAGCTCCCGGGATCGTCGCATCGACCTGGGTGAAGACGCTCAGGCTGCCGTGTGCCTTCGCGTTCACGTTGAACAGGCTGGACAGGTGGCGGTACTTCGAGTCCGGCGCGCTGTTCTTCTCATGCCACGCGCCGAAGTTCTTCAGCAGCCGGGTGAACTGAGCCTTGGACAGGTCCGCCCAGGGCAGGTCGGCAGCGCTGACCAGGACGCGGGACGGCGGTGAGATGAGTTGGTCGCCGGGTTCGCTTCCGAACGCGTTGGGCGAACGGAACCAGTAGCGGGTGACGAGGCCGAAATTGCCGCCCCCTCCTCCGGCGTGCGCCCACCAAAGGTTCCGGTTCGGGTCGCGTGCCTCTTTGGTAGCGACGAACGTCCTGACCTTTCCGTTTCCGTCGATCGTGACGACCTCGACGGCGTACAGGTGGTCCACTACCAGGCCGTGGGCGCGGGAGAGCAGCCCGTAACCGCCGCCCGCGATATGGCCGCCCGCCCCGACGCTGTAGCAGATGCCGCCGGGAATCGTCACGCCCCAGCCCTTGTAGAGGGCCTCGTAGACGTTGAGCAACCGGGCGCCCGGCTCGACGAAGAAGGCCCGCTTCTCCGCGTCGTATCCGACCTCGGTCATCTCGGAGAAATCGAGGATGACCGCCACCTCGGGATTGCACACCAGGTCCGCGAAGCAATGGGCGCCGCTGCGGACGGAGACGCGCTTGCCCGCCCGGTGGGCGTCGTGCAGGGCCCGCTCGGCGTCCCGCGTAGAGCGGATCATCTTGATGTAGTCGGGACGGGAGTCGTACCGCTGGTTGTTGCCCTTGGCCAGTAACGGGTAGCGGGGATCTCCCGGTCCGATGAGGTCGCCGGTGGCGTTCTCGCGGTCGGGCGCGCCCGGGTTCGCGGCGGCCGGGTCCGCGGCGACGACGAGTCCGGTGGCGGCGGCGGTCGCGCCGCCGGCCAGGGCTGCGCTCCGGGACAGCAGGGAGCGCCGGGTCAGGGATCTGCTCGACATGCGTACCTCGCGTGATCGTCGTTTCACCCGGGTCAGACGGCCAGGGTGGTCTCGTCCCGCGACACGGGACGGTGCTTGTCCGGGCGCCGGTCGAGCGCCCCTGACACCAGGGCGACGGCGAGCCCCGTGGCGGCCAGCCCCGCGCCGATCCAGTTCGGCGCGGTGTAGCCCAGCCCGTGGTCGATGGCGGCGCCGCTGAGCGAGGCGCCCATCGCGTTGCCCAGGTTGAAGGCGGCGATGTTGGCCGCCGCCGCCAGGGCCGGAGCGCCCCGAGCCTTCTTGATGACGCGCATCTGCAACGGCGGGACGGTCGCGAAGCCGACCGCGCCGAAGACGCCGATGGTCGCCGCCGCGGCCGCCCTGCTGTGCGCGGTGAACACGAAGGCCCCCAGCACCAGCGCGAGCGAGCCGAGCACGCCGTAGAGCGTGGGCATCAGCGCCCGGTCGGCGGCGCGCCCGCCGACGACGTTCCCGACCGTCAGGCCGACGCCGAACAGGACGAGCAGCCAGGAGACGGCCCCCGGGGAATAACCGGCCAGCTCCGTCATCATCGGCGCCAGGTAGGTGAACGAGGCGAACACGCCGGCGAAGCCGAGCGTGGTCATGGCGAGCGCCAGCCACACCTGCGGATAGCGGAACACCGCCAGCTCGCCGCGCAGATCGGCCTCCGCGTCGCGGCGCTGGTGCGGGACGAGCGCCGCGACGCTCAGCATTCCCACCGCGCCCAGTGCCGCCACCGCCCAGAAAGTGCTGCGCCAGCCGAAATGCTGGCCGAGCAGGGTGCCCAGCGGAACGCCGAGGACATTGGCGACGGTCAGACCGATGAACATCAGGGCGACGGCGCTCGCCTTCCGTCCCGGGCTCACCAGATTCGCCGCGACCACGGAACCGATGCCGAAGAAGGCCCCGTGGCACAGCGACGTGATCAGTCGGCCGGCCAGGAGAATTCCGTAGGTGGGCGCGACGGCGCACACCAGATTGCCCATGATGAACAGGCCCATGAGCGCTATTAGCATGGTCTTGCGAGGCAGCCGGGCTCCCGCGAGCGTCATCAGCGGGGCGCCGACGACCACACCGAGGGCATAGCCGGTTACGAGCATTCCGGCGCTCGGAATGGACACCGACAGGTCGTCCGCGACGTTGGGCAGCAATCCGACGATGACGAACTCGGTGGTGCCGATACTGAAAGCACCAATGGCCAAGGCGAGAAGTGCCAATGGCACGGAGAAGTCACCCCTCCGGGACGGTGAGACTACGGGAGCGAGCGGGAAATGCACAGTGCCAATTAAGGGCGTTGTTCGCCCGATTCGCTTAGAACTCTAACCAGCGCGCGGATCCGGGGGAACAGCGGCGGACGAGCGCGGAGAGAGTTCGGTGGTTCCCAGCCCGCCTTTGCTCGCGGCCGGTTCGATGACCAGCCCGCCTGGCCGATCGGTAAGCCCCTCGCGACCGCCGACTTGCCAAAGTCGCACGGGCTCACACCGTCGCGGCAGCAGACCCGAGTTCCCCGGAGAGGGGAATGCCGGGCAGCCCGGCCGACGGCGACAGCCGCGCGTAGGCGTACGCGGCCGAGGCCAGCGTCATGTGGTGGTGCCAGCCGGGGAACGACCGTCCGGCGAAGTCCAGCAGGCCGAACCGGCCGTCCAGGCAGTCGACGGTCGCCGCGGCGCTGCTGTGCAGCAGGGAGAGTTCGAGCAGCTCGTCCAGCCGGCGGTGGGCCATGTTCGTCATCCACACCGGCGTCGCGCTGCGGTCGCCGAGGTCAGTGCGCTTGAACAGGCGGTACGTCCGGTCGGCGGCGCTTCGGCGCGGCCGGAACACACCGGAGAGGAGGGGCACCTGCCGGAACACGCCGTCGGGGCTGATGACCGTGGCCACGTAGGAGTGCCGCTCCCGGCACTGCCGCAGCAGGCCGGCGGCTGTGAGCCCCGTCTCCCGCCGGAAACGCTGAGAGCCGACGCGGTTCTCGTCCAGCACGGACAGTTCCGGGCGGACGCCGATAACGAAGTCGCGGCCCATTGCCTCTAACTCGGCGACGACCGACCCGACGTCGTCCAGATCGCTGAGGTTGGCGACGATCGGAACGGGCGGCCGCCTACGGCTGGTCACCATGACCGCGCATCCCACCGAGCCCGGCAGCAGCGGCTCGACCTGCTCGGAGGACGATGCGTTATCCAAGACGATCAAGATTCTGCGGGAGGCGAGCAACGAACGGTATAACTTCGCGCGCTGCTCGATCCCCTCCGGGACGTCGCGACTGGAGACCCCGAGCGCGATGAGGAGTTCTTCAAGCGCGTTCTCCGGTCGCATCGGGCGGCCACCCTGGGAATAACCGTTCAAATTGACGTAGAGCTGTCCGTCGGAATAGCGCGCTGGATCGATCCGGACGATGTCGTGGGCGCAGTGCAGCACCGCCGCGGTCTTACCGGCTCCCGGCGGCCCGTCGACGGCCACGACCGCCGCCGCGCCCGGCCCGCTCCGTTCGGTCAGGACGTCGCGCATCCGGCGCAGTTCGTCATGTCGTCCGACGAAACCCGCAGGTGAGGCTGGTAACTGGGCGGGACATCTGGTCCGCCCGACCGACGCGAGCGCGATGAGCGCGCCGTTCGCCTCCAGCACCTCGTCACAACGGGCGACCAGCTCGGCCGAGGGCGGCGTACCGTTCCTGACCTTGCTCAGCCAACTCGGATGGTAGCCCGTGAGCTCGGCCAGCTTCCGCCACGATAACTGGTGTTTCACCAGCAGGCGTTGCAGTTCTTCGATGAACGGCGAGTGCCTGCGATTGGCAGTGAAGGGCATCTGAGCTCCCGGGTGGTCGGCCACCATGCCATATTCATTCAACTGAATCAATGACCAACAGTCACTCGCATATTAGCATCACGGCCGCAAGGGTGGCATGAGGTTTATTGCCGACGACTATCCGGTCGGCAATGTCGAATGATCACGGATCGGGCCTGTCACATAGTTGCTCTGGCGCGACGGTGCGCGGATCCGGGGTGCAAAGGTTTCGCTGAGGGCGGGCAAGCGTTCGGTGATCGGTGATCTGGTGGGCGTCGTCCCAGTGCCACGTGGTCTCCTGCCCACCCTTGGTGACGTTGACTTGCCGAGCGGGGGAGAATCAGGCACCGACCACCCCCACCCAAAGGCATCGACCACAGCAGAAAGGACCAACTCCACTGTTGAGCCTTCTTTCGAACGGCCTCAACCGGCCTGACCGCACCGGCGGGACCGCAGCAGGGTTCCGGCGAGTTCACGCCGCCGACGTGGAGCCGCACACCCTCAACACGTCCGTCGACTCTGACCCGAAATCAGCGAAGGTTGGCCTGATCGCACGCTATCGGTGCAGTCGCGGCGCGGGGATGTCCGCTTACACACCTCTAAAGCAGCTGATCACGATTTTCGTTGGCCTCGGCGCGGAGGGCGTCGATGAACATGTCGGTTGAGGCGTCGCCGTCAACGTTCACCTCGGCGACGTCGGCGGTGTCCTGGCAGATGAGCCAGCAGCCACGGATACCCGGCAGCAGATCTTCCAAGAGATCTCGCGCCGGTCGCGCCGGGTCGAGGGGCGTCGTGCGGATATCGTCGGGCAGGGCCCCATACGTGCCCGGGGAATCGTTGTGCTCGCGAGCAAGTTCGACCGCTTCATCGATTTGTTCGCGGAGCTGGTCCAGATCGGGAACCCGGCCCTCGGCCGCAACCATGGCATCGCGAACCAGACTGGTGACCGCGTCATACGGGCTGCCCCCAGCCGACATCAACTCCAGCACAAGGGTGGGAGTGCGGTGCGGGAGCGCCTCGATGTTGTCCGCCCCCCATCACAATCTCAGTGGGATCTGGACCCGCCTCATCCGAGGTGACATCGGCGGCGGCCTAGAGCCAATGCGCCGCCGCCACAGCGGCGGCAACGGGATCGACATCAGTGAACAAGGCTTCGGCGTTGAACGCGTGATCGTGTAGCAGCTTGTCAGCGGCTTCGACCTTGCGCCTGCCGAAAACCCCGTCCGTACAGGTCAGGCGGAGGTTGCCAGCGAGAAAGCCACAAGATCGCCAACAAGCGAGTGCCCTTGCGGTAGTCCGTCATTTTCAGTCGGATCTGGTCACTCCGCCGACATACGGTCAGGGAGCGGGGAGCGGGACGGCATCATTAGGCGGGCGCCGGGCGGGGTGGGGACGGGCACCGGGTTGCGTGGGATCCCGTACTTGGTTCGCACCGTCGCGGCGAGATATATTCCGTGGCTTTGGAAGCGGCAGACACTCAGGCCAGGCGATTCCCGATAGCGTTGGACCCGTACGCGGGTTGCTCCGCGTACGGGCTAGCCGTCGCTGCAACGTACGATCGTGTGGCTAATGCCCCACGGTGATGCGGTAGATGTCGCTGATCGGGGTGGCGGCGGGCATGTGCAAATGGTTGCGATCGCCCCTCGGACACCACCAGTTACCCCACGGTAGCCATCTGGGTCCGGGTTGAAATTGATCTCAACCCGGACTTCTTCGCGTTCGGGACGATAGACCATCTTTAGTCCCAGCTGCTCGTATAGCTTCTCCTTCTCCATCGGGTCGGCGTCGGGGATGACAGCGCGCAGGTCGTCCACCCGCTGCACCAGGTCGGCGATCTCTTCCGGGGTCAGGTGCGGGCTCCGCCGCCCGCGCGCTTCTCTCAGCTGCGCTTCGGCCGCGGTCTTTTGAGCTTCCGTCTCAGCGACCCATCGCGCGATCGTCACCGAGTTCCGGCGGCCTCCAGTGCGGCACGGTGCCGTTCGAGTTTGGTGTCGCATTCCTTGATCTTGTTCCGTGCCTGCTCTGCTGCCGATTCTGTACTCGTCGAAAGCTGAGCCTGGTTCATGGCCCTGATGGTCTCGGTGATCCGGTGGGGGGCCAGGACACGGCTTAGATGTCATCTCATTTGGCTTGGTGGCGGTAGCCTGCGGCTGTGGAGATGGTCGAGCGGTTGGTGCCCGAGGAGTTGTGGGAGTTGTTTCAGCGGGTGGTGCCGCCGGCTCCGAGGCGGCCGCAGGGCGGTGGGCGGCGTCGGCACGGGGATCGTGAGGTGCTGGCGGCGATCGTCTTTGTGGCGACCACGGGATGTACCTGGCAGCAGTTGCCGCCGGTGTTCGGGCCGTCCGGCCCTACCGCGCACCGGCGTTTCACCGAGTGGACGGCCGCGGGGGTGTGGGCCAAGCTGCACCGGTTGGTGCTGGACGAGTTGGGCGGGCGCGGGGAGTTGGACTGGTCGCGGTGCGCGACCGACTCGGTCAGCGTCCGGGCGAGCAAAGGGGGGAGCTGACGGACCCGAATCCTGTCGATCGCGGCAAGCGTGGGTCGAAGATCCATCTGCTGGTCGATCGTGCCGGACTGCCGCTGTCTGTCGGGATCTCTGCGGCCAACACCCACGACAAGCTGGCGTTGCCGCCACTGGTGCGGGGCATCGCGCCGATCCGCTCCCGCCGCGGCCCGCGCCGGCGCCGCCCGGCCAAACTGCATGGCGACAAGGGCTACGACTTCGCCGATCTGCGGCGCTGGCTGCGCGAACGGGGCATAACACCGCGCATCGCCCGCCGTGGCATCGAGTCCTCCGACCGGCTGGGCCGGCACCGCTGGGTCGTGGAACGCACGGTGTCATGGCTGAGCGGATGCCGCCGCCTGCACCGCCGCTACGAACGCAAGCCCGAGCACTTCCTGGCCTTCGTCGGCATCGCCGCCACCCTGATCTGCCACCGCCGACTCACCAAATGAGATGACGTCTTAGTCCGGTGAGTGTTGCGCTGCGGATCGGCCGCGGACGGGCAAGGAATATGCATGTCATTGAGTGCCCGGGTGATGCGGGTCCTGGTGTGCCCCGGCTAGCCGCTGCGCGAAGATCCAGTTTACGATCGGCGCGGTCTGCGGGTCGGGCTCCAACCGCCGGGCCCGCCGCCCCCGCGGCGTGGGCGCGATTCGGGTGCGGGCCGGCGTCTACCAACCGATATCCGTACGGTGGTCGGCCTCCCAGGTAGCGGGTCTGGGCCGCCATCGTCATGGAGACCGGATCTTGGGCCGGGTGATCTCTCGCTTGGACTGACCCCCTTTCATCCTCGGCTGTCTCGTAGTTCTGTAGAACGGCGACGGCCTTGACGAGGCGGCCGGCCTTGCCGGGGCTGCGGCGGAGCTTGTGGAGTAGTTTCCAGGACTTCAGTTGGGCGTTCGCGCGTTCGCCGGGTCCGCGGAGCCTGGCGTGCGAGCGTTGACCTGCTTCTGCGACTCAGGTTTGTTGCGTCCCTTGTAGGGGGTGATCTTGCACACCGACCGCGGGCCGCAGCCGTGCGGCCCGCACGGCTGCGGCCCGCACGGCTGCGGCCCGCATGGCTGCGGCCTGCCCCGCCCTGGGCCTGGTGCGGTCGATGGACCGGGTCGGCTGCGCACTGGACAACGCCGCCGCCGAGGCGTTCAACTCCACCTTGGGGTCTACTTCGTCCACCGGCACCGCTTCGCCACCCGAGCCGAGGCGCGCATCAAGGTCGCGACCTGGATCGCCGACTTCTACAACACCAGCAGAAGGCACAGCGCCAACGACGGACTCGCCCCTATCACGTTCGAGCATCAGATGGTAGAAGCGCGGAGGGCGTCAACCGCCCAGCTCAGGGCCGAAGTGGCATAACACCGTCTCCACGCTTCGAGGGATTGACTGGCTTCGAATCTCCCCGAATTCGATGGATGATCTTCCTGTCGATCATCTACCCATCAAGATCATTTCCCTCCTGGGAGAGATACTCCCGCCACCCCCACCTTCCGCTTGGTGGCCTTCTCTGGCTCGGCTCACGGCTCGTTCGTTTCCAGGTTGTGGAGGATCTTGGCGGAGAGGTCAGCGAACTGGTCGAGCTCTTCGGGTGTGAGGCGGTCGACGAACAGGCGCCGGACTTCTTGGCCGTGGCGGGGCACGGCTTTTCTGAGCGCGTCGAGTCCTTCTGCGGTGAGCGCGACATGGACGCCGCGCGAGCCGCACCGCTCGCGGGCGATCAGGTTTCGTCGGCTCATCCGGGTGAGCTGGTGGTGCATGCGGCTCTTCTCCCAACCGGCTACCTGGCACAGCTCGTAGAGGCGCATGCGTCTGTCGGGCGATTCGGACAGCAGAGCCAGCACGGTGTAATCGGCGTTGGACAGGCCGCTGGTCGCCTGAAGCTGCTGTTCGAGGCGTGCCCGCAGCAGCTCCACCATCCGGAAGGAGGTCCGCCATGCGCGGAGCTCGCGTTCGGTCAATCCAAGATGCGCCATGGGAACATCCTAAACCCGGAGTTGACACATCAACTTGATCATGTACTGTCTAGTTGACACATCAACTCACTGATCGAGAAGGTGACAGGGCGGTCGATTCCGTCTCCTACGCCATGGCGGGCGGCGGCGCGCCCTCGAACACCTGCGATCACCGCGTTTCGAATGGCCTTTTCCGAAGGAGGAGGAACGTGTCCAGCGGGCAGAACGAAGACGAGCGGCGCAAGAATGTCGCTCCGCGATTTGGACGTCGCGGTTTCCTGAAGACCTCGACAGTGGCCACGGCGGCGGGCGGCGTGGGCCTGGTCGCGGCCTCTCCGGCCACCGCGCAGGACCGTGACCAGGCGCCGCCGAGGGACAGCGGCACCCGCGGACGCCGCTACGTCGTCCGGGGCGGGGCGGTGATGTCGATGGACCCGAAAGTGGGCGACTTCGAGGTCGCCGACGTCCTGGTCGAGGGCAAGAAGATCGTCGCGGTCGGACGTGACCTGCGGGCCTCCGGCGCGGACGTGATCGACGCGCGCGGCCGCATCGTCATGCCGGGTTTCGTCGACACGCACCACCATCTGTTCGAGACGGCGGAGCGCGCGTTTCTGGCCAATGGCCTGCTCCTCGACGACCGCTCAGGCTCACCGAGCGCGAACCCGAACTACGGCAAGCACATTCTCGACGGGTTCCGGCTGGTGTACCGGCCGCAGGACGTGTACATCAATGACCTTTTCGCGGGACTTTCCCAGCTTGACGCGGGCGTCACCACGGTGCTGGACGTATCGCAGATTCACCATTCCCCGGAGCACACCGACGCGGCGATCCAGGCGCTGATCGACACCGGGCGGCGCGCCGCGTTCGGCTATTTCGAGGGTGACGGCCGCGCCACAGCCCGGTATCCGGAGGACGCCCGCCGCATCAGGGACCGCTGGTTCTCCTCGGACGACCAACTGGTGAGCATGGTCATGGGCGGCGAACTCCACCTCGGCAGGAATGTGTACACCCGGTCCTGGGCGATCGCCCGCGAGTTGGACATCAAGATCGCGGCGCACTCGGTCGGGTCGTGGGGGATGCTGCCGGTCTTCGAGGACCTCGCCCAGGGGACCGCCGGGGTCCGGGTGGGGCCGGACAACCTGTTCTTTCACATGACCGGGATGTCCGACCGGGTCTGGAAACGGTTTCGGGACTCCGGCGCGCAGGTCTCGCTCGCCTTCCCGATCGAGATGGTCATGCGGCACGGCACCCCGCCGATCCTCAAGATGCAGGAGCTCGGCATGGAGCCCTCGCTGAGCTCCGACGTCGAGACGACGATGGCCGCTGACCCGTTCACGCTGATGCGCTCCGCCATGATCATGCAGCGTATGGTCGTCAACCAGATCGTCCTGGACCAGGGCGACCCTGTGCCGCCCAACAACTGGCCCACGCCGGCCGAGGGAACGCCGGAGCTCCTCACCGTCCGCGACGTGCTGCGCTACGGGACCGTCAACGGTGCAAAACACCTCGGGCTCGCCGGTAAGACGGGCACGCTCACGCCCGGCCAGGAGGCCGACATCGTCGTGCTCGACGCCACCGCGCTCAACGTGGCCCCGCTCAACAGCGTGCCCGGAGCGGTCGTCACGCTGATGGACCGCACGAACGTCGAGACGGTGATCGTCGCCGGCAAGGTTCGCAAGTGGCGAGGGCGCCTGCTCGACGCCGACCTCGGCCGCCTGCGACGCGAACTCGAAGCGTCACGCGACTACCTCTTCAAGGCGGCAGGCATACGGCAGGACCTTTTCGCATACAGCTAAAGGTCTGGATGGTGCAGATGCTGCCGGTCGCGATGGCGGAGATGAAGGCGGCCGGCAGCATGGGCGCCGATGTCGGTTTGTACGACGCCGCTGAATGAGGCGTGCCGATCAGGGCTCGTGATTGGGATGGACGTTGTCCCAGGCCCAGGTGGCGATGCCACACAGTTGCGGACGGACAGCTTGCGCTGGATGGCGGCCAGATGGTTCTTGACGGTGGTCCAGAGCGTCCTGGCCGAGCTCAAGTTCCAGGACGCGCAGGTGCGCATCGAGCGCTACACCAGCCGGACCGACACCGGCACCGCGACGACCGCGCCGCAGGAGATGTCCATCGAGAGGACGGACGCCCGGTCGGCACGGCGGTGGTCGAGCCCGGCCAGACGCTCCTGGACGCAGGACTGGCGGCGGGACTACTGATGCCCTATTCCTGCACCGTCGGCAACGACGGCTACGTACTGACCTGCGCGAGCTGCCCGCTGTCGGAAGTCACCCTCGACATCACCGGTACAGGGTGACCTTGCTCAGTCCCGGCGCGAAGGCACATTGGTGCGTGCCGCGCCCCGGCCCGCCGGCCTGCGGGCGCTGGACACTGCCGGGTTCACCCACCTGATCCCGGACACCGGGGGCTCACCTAACGACATAGGTGAAGCCCTAACCATCTGGGCTAACCCCGCGAAACCGCAACCTACGCACACAGTTCGCGGCCTGTCGGAACCCGCGACCACGAACGCACGGCCCCAGCGGAATCGCCGTCTACCTGCGACAAAGCGTCAGCTGGTGGCTGGTGACAGCTCCCCTACCGACAGGCCGTATTCCGGTGGCACCCGTTCAGGCGGTCCATTCGTAGTCGTCGGCGTCGTCGAGGAACACGGGGCGGTCGTCGGCGTGCGAGAGTTCTTCCAGGTCGATCTCGTCTGCGGGCGAGTGTTCGCGGTCCTGCGGCGTCATTGGCTTGCTCCCCTCGTTCGGCGTCCCGGCGTGGTCGATGCTCTCAGCGGGGTGGGCGCGGGGCTGCCCCATCAGAGCCCCCCGGTAGCACTGACGACGTTTTGCCAAATATAGCCGCGACCTGCGGTGATGTCGGGGTTTGGGGCACGAGGTGCCGGAGTGCAGAGGTCCGTCCATGGAGGACGGCAATCTGGTGGCGGCGAAGTCGCCCGAGTCAACCGGCCTTCAGTATCGCGACGGCGACACTCAACAAGATCAATCCAAAGACCACTAGGTACAACGCCTGCGAGGTCGTGAACCGTCGCATGTCCACCTTGACCTTCTCCGGATTGTCCGCCAGGTACACCACAGGCACCTCCCGCCCCGTCGGCAGCTCATACCCCTTACCGCCCACGCCGGGCTGGAACGTCACAGTGTGTCCATGTTGGTCGGTGAAGGAGATGACGGGCTTCCAGTAGTGTCCCGAGTCGGTGCTCTCGCGCGTCTGGTCGACCACGAGGCCGCTGGTGCGTATCCCGTGCTGTCGTAGTCGGCGAACCAGTATGGCGTTGTGCAGTCCGATCAGGAGAACCACCGTCCCGCTCATCGCGCACACAACGAAACCCAAGCCCATGTCGTTGCATCCTCCGTCTCGGCGGCTCTTCGTTCTCTGGAAATTAGGACGCACCTCACCCGGAGGGAGTTGCGACGCAACCAGCAACACCTGGGCCTCGCCTCAGCGTCCCAACTCAGCCTCTGCTGGGCAGGCGGCAGAGGCCCATTGACCTAATGCGGACCGTTGGGCAAGGTCGGGCCCGCACAGAGACAGGCCCCTCCACCATCGGCCCCGGCCGGATCCTTACCGCCGGTGCATCCAAGGCCCCCAGGACAACCCCGGCCCCACGGGACGGCCGCGCAGACCCATCACCTGTTGTTCCCGACAGGCCACGTTCTGTTCAAGCTCATGGGTGGCGAAATGTCCGCGGTGGCCGGGCGGCATCGAGTAAGAAGATGGGGACGCGTGGTGTGCGCGAGTCCACGAGGGCGGCATTCCATTCGCAGGATTCGGCGAGAGGAATACTACGTCGCCGGAGTATTGCTCCCTGGCAATGGCGCGAAGACCATATAAGACGTCATCTCATTTGGCGGGTTGGCGGTAGCCTGCCGTTCGTGGAGATGGTCGAGCGGTTGGTACCCGCAGAGTTGTGGGAGCTATTTCAGCGGGTGATGCCGCCTACTCCGAGACGGCCGCAGGGTGGCGGCCGGCGCCGATACGGGGACCGTGAAGTGCTGGCCGCGATCATTTTCGTGGCGACCACCGGCTGCACCTGGCAGCAACTGCCGCCGGTGTTCGGTCCACCCGGTCCCACCGTGCACCGCCGCTTCACCCAGTGAGGTCTTTCCAACCTCAGTTGGCGTGATGGTGCAGGGCGAGGATCGCCTGGACGATCGCGGTCAGGCGGCTTGGTGAGCAGCGAGCCTTCCGCAGGATGCACCAGCTCTTGAGGGTGGCGGCGCCC
>NZ_SMKU01000116.1 GCF_004349215.1 Actinomadura rubrisoli
GGGGGAGGGCCGGGTCACACCCGCGGGCGGGGCAGCCCTCCGGTGACCATGGTGATGAGCAGCTCGTAGCTCGCCTCCAGGTCCTCGGGCAGTCCGAAGCCGCCCGCCGCCTCAAGGACGGCGAAGCCGTGCACGGCCGAGCGCAGGCACCGGGCGGCGTGTATGAGGTCCGGACCCTTCAGGGCGTAGCCGCGCAGTACGGCGAGGATGATGCCCAGAAGCCGCTCCGCGACGGCGTCGACGCGCTCCAGGGGTTCGGCCGACTGCTCCATGGAGGCGTACCGGCTCGGATGCTCCACGACGTAGGACCGGTAGGCCCGCATCAAGGCGCGCACCGCGTCGTCCCTGGAACGGCCCAAGGCGGCGTTCCCGAGCCGGTCGGCGAGCTCTTCCATCACCCGGACGGTCACCAGTTGTCGCAACTCCGCGAGGTTGCGGACATGCTTGTAGAGGGAGGGCGTCGCGACGCCGGCCTTCCCCGCCACCGCAGCCAGCGTGAGGGCGTCCGGGCCCTCGGCGTCCACTATGGCGATGGCGGCGTCCACGACCGCGTCCGGCGAGAGACCTGCGCGCGGCATTCTCCGACCTCCTTAATGAGAATAGCTTGAAAGCTAATATACTTAGCCAGTCATGTCAAGGAGCGGCCGTGGAGGCATGGGACATGGGAGAGCACCGACGATGACAACGCCACCGACCGGAGGCCGCACGGCGCCCGCTCCGGGGCTCGCCGAGGAGCTGCGCATCTCGATCGCGCGGCTGTCGCGGCGCCTGCGCACGCTGCGGCCGGCCGCGTCCGGCGCCGGCGACGCCGGCCCGCTGTCGCTCACGCAGTTCGCGGCGCTCGCGGCCATCGAGCGGAACGGCTCGATGACGCCGCGCGAGCTGGCCGACCACGAGAAGGTCCAGCCGCCCTCGATGACGCGCGTCATCGCCTACCTGGAGGAGCGGGCGCTGCTGATGCGCAGCCCCCATCCGACCGACGGGCGCCAGGTCGTGCTGAGCACCACCGAGCAGGGCGCCGCGCTGCTGCGCGAGGAGCGGCGCCGCAAGGAGGCGTGGCTGTCGCGGCGGCTCGGCGAGCTGACCGAGGACGAGCGGGAGATCCTCGGCCGGGCCGCGCCGATCATCGACAAGCTCAGCCGCTCCTGACCCGGCACGGGGATCGGCAGGCCCGGTTGCCGGAATGGCCGGTTCGCGATTATCGTTAGCATTGGTAATGACTTCTGCTAACGAGGAACCCAGGGAGCCGGACGGGGCCACGCCGCGCGGCCCGACCGCCGTCCTCGCCGTGCAGGACGCGGCCGCAGAGAACGCAGAGGACGCGGCCGCAGAGGACGCGGCCGCAGAAGACGCGGAACCCCAGGCCGCCGGAACCGAGCCGGAGCCGCACGACGACGATGCGGAGCCCCACGACAAGACCGTGACCGAGGACGAGCCGGAGCCCGTGGGCGGCGGCGGAGGCATGTTCCGGTCGCTGCGCACGCGCAACTACCGGCTGTTCGCAGCGGGCCAGGTCGTCTCCAACACCGGCACGTGGATGCAGCGCGTCGCGCAGGACTGGCTCGTCCTGGACCTCGCCCACGGCAGCGGCACCGCGCTCGGCGTCACGACCGGCCTGCAGTTCCTGCCGCTGCTGCTGTTCGGCCTGTGGGGCGGGGTGGTCGCCGACCGCTACCCCAAGCGCCGCGTCCTGATGATCACCCAGATCGCGATGGGCGCGCTCGCGCTGGTCCTCGGCGTGCTCGCCGTCACCGGCACCGCCCAGGTCTGGCACGTGTACGTGCTGGCGTTCGGGCTCGGCCTCGCCACCGTCGTCGACAACCCCACCCGGCAGTCGTTCGTGATCGAGATGGTCGGCAGGCGCGACCTGCCCAACGCCATCGCGCTCAACAGCGCCACCTTCAACGGCGCGCGGCTGCTCGGCCCGGCCGTCGCCGGCGTGCTGATCGCGGTGCTCGGCACCGGCCCGGTGTTCCTGGTGAACGCCGCCTCGTTCGGCGCCGTGCTCTTCGGCCTCTACGCGATGCGACAGGACGAGCTGCACCCCGCCGCGCCCGTGAAACGCGCCAGGGGGCAGCTCCGCGAGGGTTTGCGCTACGTGCGCGGCCGCCGCGACCTGCTCCTGGTGCTGGTGCTCGTCGGGTTCGTCGCCACGTTCGGCATGAACTTCCAGATGACGACGGCGCTGGTGGCGCGCCAGGTCTTCCACACCGGCGCGTCCTCGTTCGGCCTGGCCTCCAGCATGCTCGCGCTCGGCGCGCTCATCGGAGCGCTGCTGGCCGCGCGCCGCGCGACCCGGCCGCGCCTGCGGCTGCTGCTGTCGGGGGCGCTGCTGTTCGGCGTGCTGGAGGTCGCCACCGGCCTGATGCCGACGTACTGGTCGTTCCTGGTGCTGCTGGTCCCGACCGGCATCGCGCTGATGACGTTCACGACGGCGGCGAACGCCACCATGCAGCTCAGCGTCGCGCCGGAGATGCGCGGACGCGTCATGGGGCTCTACATGTTCGTGTTCCTCGGGACGAACCCGCTGGGCGCGCCCGCGGTCGGCTGGATGGCCGAGCAGTTCGGCCCCCGGCTGAGCATCGTGCTCGGCGGCGTCGTGGCCGTCCTGACGACGCTCGCCGTCGGGGTGCTGGCGGTGCCCCGCGAGTCGATCCGTCCGGCCCTCGCCAGGGTCCGCCGTCCGCGGACGGCGGAGGGCGGCTGACAGGCGGGTCCCATCCGCGTGACAAGGGGTGCCATCGGCTGAAAGGCTGGCCAGGTGGCTCTCCGGACGTTCCCATGAGGCTTTTTGTGGCGCTCCTACCGCCACCGGACATCCTGGACGAGCTGGAGGAGGCCGTCCTGCCCCACCTGGCCGACGTGCCCGAGCTGAGGTGGATCAGGCGCGAGCTGCTCCACGTGACGCTGGCGTTCCTCGGCGAGGTCGACGACCGCACCCTCGACCGGCTCCTGCCCCGGCTTGAGCGGGCCGTCGCGCGGCACGGGCGGATGTCGCTGTCCCTGGCGGGCGCGGGCGCGTTCCCCGGCAGCGGGACGCACGCCCGGGTCCTGTGGACGGGCCTGTACGGCGACCGCCGCGGGCTGGCCAGGCTGGCCGCGTCGATCGCCGCCGCCGGACGCCGGGCCGGGACCCCGCCCGACAAGCACCGCACGTTCCGTCCGCACCTGACGGTGGCCCGGTCGCGGCAGCCCGTGGACGTACGGCCCCTGCTGGAGGCGCTGTCGGCCTTCGCGAGCGGCCCCTGGACGGCCGACGCCGTCCATCTGGTGCGCAGCCACCTGCCCGGCAAGCAGTACAACCAGGTGACGTACGAATCCCTGAAGACCTGGTCACTGCGGCGTACCTAGCTCGTTCCGGTCACAGCTCCGGTGGGGGAGGCGCGGGACGGTCGGCGTCCGGTGGGCCCCAGGGGACGCCGTAGCGCTCGCAGGCGCGGCGCAGCTCGTCCAGGTCGGGCGGGAAGGTGACCTGGCGCAGCACCCGCCCGGACGGGTTCCACACGACCAGGCGGGGCATCCGCTCGGTCGCCTCGTCGATGCCGATGCCGCCGATGCGGTCGCGGGCCAGGTCCCATTCGACCCGGCCGCGCTTGGTGACGACGGCGAGCCCTGCGGACGACACGCGAAGCTGCGAGCGGTTGCGGTCGTACAGCCAGTAGCCGGCAAGGCCGATCAGCAGCCCGGCGGGGACCGACCAGCTCGCCGTGGCGCTGAACCCGCCCAGCTCAGGGCCGAGCCATATCGCGCCTATCAGCGCGACCGCCTCGCACAGCAACACGCTCATCCCGTACGTCCCGACACGGGACCTGCGGGTCGCGTCCAGAAGCGTCCCCGGGGCGGTCGCCGGACCCGGCGGCGCGGCGATCGGCAGCGAGAACTCCCCGGACCGCTCAGGCGGCGACGCCCCTGAGGCGGGCTCCTGCGCCGCACCCTGCACGGGCATGGGCGCCGTGGCGTGCTCGGCCTCGGGCGCCGGGACGGAGAGCGTGGACACCGCCGAATGGAACGCGGCGCTGAGGTAGGCGTCGTACTCGGCGTCGTTCACCGGGAGGCCCTCCCGGCGGGCGGCCTCCCGCAGGTCGGTGCGGGAGATGCGCAAGGCCGACAGCGGCGCGGCGAAGAACTCGTCGCCGTCGGAGTCGTACAGCCGGACCCAGGCGTGCCCGCCGATGGTGAGCAGCTCGATGCCGCCGATGCGGTCCTCGGGCATCTTCAGGACGACATCGCCCGCGGCGTCGGCCCAGCCGAGCCCGCCCTCGGCCACGACCAGCCGCCCGCCGGGCACCTGCGCGAAGATCTCCGGCAGCCCCTCCAGGCCGTACTCGGGCGTGCGCGGCGGGCGCGCCCCCGGCGTGATCACGCGGTAGCCGTGGTCGTCGAGGGCGTGCGCGAGCTGGAAGCCGTCCAGGCCGTGCGCGGGCAGCCGCGCGACGAGCTCCATCCGGTGCCCGAAGGCCAGCGCGGCGAGGTCGGCGCCGCGCGGCTCGCCGCTCAGCGGGTCCAGGCGCAGCCCCGGCCCGACCACCAGCGCCGCCACCTCGGCGGACGGCAGGTCGGTGAGCCCTCGGCGGCCCGCGCGGCCCCGCACCTGGAGGCGCTCCGCGGTGATCGTCCAGCGGACCTGGGCGGCGCGCAGCAGCCGCCGCCGCGCCGCGAGGACCCCGCCGATCGCGGCCAGCGCCCAGCAGCCCGCCGCGAGCCGGGCGCCGAAGCCGCCGGCGCCCTCCACGGCGATCCGGCCGACCATGAAGACGCCCAGCAGCGCCGTCAGCGTGCCGAGGACGGCGATCCGGCGGCGGCTGGGAAGCGGCGCCGGGGTGTCGAGCCGGAGCCCCGCACCGCCGCGTCCCTTCACGGTCTTGGGGATCGGCACGGTGTCGCCCGAGTCGGGATCCGCCGCCCGGCCGTTGCCGATCGCCTTGCCACCGGACGTCCCGCCGGCGGGCGCCGTGCCGCCGTCCGTGCCGCCGCTGATAGCCATGCTGTCGGACGCGGGGACGCGTGGAGGCTCGTGGGCCGCCGCCAGAAGCGCGGCCTCCTGGTCGAGCAGGCGCTTCTCCGCGGCGTGGTCGCGCGGCAGAGGACCGCTGCCCGGCATGTCACTGTCCAGGCCGGTGGCGCGCAGGGCCTCATCGAGCGCGGGATCGAGCAGGTCGGTCGCCTCACCGTCCAGGACGTGCATCGGTATACCGAGCCTGCGTGCGGTGACGAACAGCGCCAAGGGTTCCAGCCCCATCGAGGTCATCCCACCCACGGCGGTACGTCCGAAGCGGTGGAACACCGTCAGCACACCGTCGCCGGTGGTGATGGCCAGACCGTCGATACGGGACCGCTCGTAGCGGACCATGCTCAGCCCGCCCGGCCCGAGGCGTTCCAGACCCTCGGAGGACAGCCGCCAGTACGGCCTGGGCCGCCGCCGCCGCGCCTCCGGGGCCGCGCCCAGCAGCCACGGGAACGCCGCGACAGCGCCGATCAGGACGGCCCAGAGCCAGACCGGACGGATCGGCAGCAGCGCCAGCGCCACCGCCAGGAGGGCGAACGGGCCCGCGGCGACAGGGCGCCACCGGCCGCCAGGACCCGCTAGGCCCACCAGCTCATGCTCCACAGTCCGCATCCTCACACGGGTCCGCGCGGGCCCGTCGCCTCCTTCCGCGATCCGTACGCCCAACGAAACCGACTTGCAGCGCGCCGGTCAGGTCGGGCGGTCCCCTTGAGTCACCGGCGCCTCCGCAGCAGCCCGTATCCCACCGCCCCCGCGATGGCCAGCGCGAGGAACAGCCCCGCGCGGGTGTTGGTCGGGTCGTTGTGGCCCTCTTCGGCGTTGTCGTCCTTCTTCTCCGCCTTGGCGGACGGCGACGCGGACGGATTCTCCCGGCCGGGCACCGGAACCTGGTACACCGCCTGGTCCCGTCCCTCCGAGCCCGCCAGGAGCGAGCCGCCATCGGCCGTGTAGGTCACTGACTCGCCCTGCGACTGGAAGGGGAACGACACCGACCTGAGCCGCTTGCCTGGGCTGCCGTCTGGCTTCACCGAGTAGAGGCGGGCGCCGAAGTAGGTGCGGATGACGCAGGTGCTCCCGTCGGGGGCGAAGGCGCCGTCGGTCGCCATGGCGGGCGCGCTCCCGACCTTGCGGAGCACGTTGAAGCCGCCCGTGCGCAGCCGCGCGGGCGCCTCGTACACCGCGCCGGAGAACAGCTTGCTGGCGACGTAGAGCCGGTTGGTCCGCGGGTTGATCATCACGGTCTCGGCGTTGCGCGGCCCGTCGGTGTACTTGAGCTTGAACGCCGTCGCCGGGATCGTCTGGCTGCGCAGCTCCGCCGGCTCGGGGATCCGGTACAGGGTCACGTGCGGCCACGCCCCGCCGAGGTTGTCGCCGATGTCGGCCACGTAGATCGCCGGACGGCCCGCGTCGTCCTTGCCGAGGGCCATGCCCTCCCAGTCGCGGGCGCCCGCCCCCGCCAGCGTGAGGACGGCCCTGACGCCGCCCTGCGGGCCGAGGGCGAAGATCTTCGCGACGCCGCCGGAGTCGTTGTGGGTGTAGACGATCCCGGGATGCCGGGTGCTCGCGGCGAGGCCGCTGGACTCGGTGATCCGGGGATCGGAGATCTTGAAGGCGACCTTGGCCTCCCGCGCGCCCCGCACGGGAGCCGTGGAAACCGTGGAAGCGGAGGCTGCGGCGGGAGCGGCCGCGACCGCGCCGAGAAGGGCGAGCGCTGCGCCGGCGGGGGCCGCGCGCCCACACCGGGACGGACGCAATGACATGTCCAGCCCTTCCCCGTTCCGCGCCCCCTCGATCATACGCGACCGGCGCCGGAGCGGGCCGTCCGGCCGGTGACGGCCTCGGCGTTCAATTCAGCAGCGCGCCGATGACCACGGCCAGGAGCAGCGCGGTCAGCACGGTGGGGAGCAGCCATTGGGGCGCGCGGTTCACGCCTTGAAGCCTATTCGGCCCGCCGCGCGCCCCTGACAGCCCCTCCATGATCTAAAGACGTTCGACGATGTAGTCGACGCAGGTGGTGAGGGCCTCCACGTCGGACGGGTCGATCGCCGGGAACATGCCGATGCGCAGCTGGTTGCGGCCCAGCTTGCGGTACGGCTCGGTGTCGACGATGCCGTTGGCCCGCAGGATCTTGGCGACGGCCGCGGCGTCCACCTCGTCGGTGAAGTCGATCGTGCCGACGACCTGCGAGCGCTGCGCCGGGTCGGTCACGAACGGCGACGTGTAGGAGGTCTTCTCGGCCCAGGTGTAGAGCCGCTGGGACGAGTCGGCGGTGCGGGCCGTGGTCCAGGCCAGGCCGCCCTGCCCGTTCATCCACTCGATCTGGTCGGCGAGGAGCAGCAGCGTGGCCACCGCCGGGGTGTTGTACGTCTGGTCCTTGGCGGAGTTGTCGACGACCGTCTTCAGGTTGAAGAACTCCGGGACGTACCGGTCGGAGGAGGCGATCTCGTCGATCCGCGCCAGCGCCGCCGGGGACGCGAGCGCCACCCAGAGGCCGCCGTCGGCGGCGAAGCACTTCTGCGGCGCGAAGTAGTAGACGTCGGTCTCGGTGACGTCCACGGGCAGGCCGCCCGCGCCGGACGTCGCGTCCACCAGCACGAGCCCCTCGGAGGCGATCGTGCCCGCCGGGCGCTTGATCGGCATCGCGACGCCGGTCGAGGTCTCGTTGTGGGTGAGGGCGTAGACGTCGACGTCCTCCTCGGCCGACGCCTCCGGGTGGGTGCCGGGGTCGCTGGAGATGACGGTCGGGGTCCCCAGCCACGGCGCGCCCGTGGTGACCTTCGCGAACTTGCTGGAGAACTCGCCGAACGTCAGGTGCTGCGACCGCTGCCGGACGAGCCCGAACGACGCGGCGTCCCAGAACGCGGTGGTGCCGCCGTTGCTCAGCAGGACCTCGTATCCCTCGGGGAGGGAGAACAGCTGGGCCAGGCCCTCGCGGACGCGGCCGACCACGGACTTGACGGGCTTCTGCCGGTGCGAGGTGCCCATGTAGGCCGCGCCGGACTCGGCGAGCGCGGCGAGCTGCTCGGGCCGCACCTTGGACGGGCCGCACCCGAAACGGCCGTCGGCGGGCTTGATGTCGGCGGGAATGGCAATGGCGGGATTCGCGCTTTCGGTCACCCGCACGAGGCTACTTGACCTGCACCGAAGATCGTGGGCCGGGTTCACATGCCGAGACGGCGCGAGCCGGGAGGCCGGGCGCGCGGCGGCCGGGCGCGCGGCGGCCCCGCGCACGGCGTGCGGGCGTCACCCGCGCGGACGGCGGCGGAGCGCCCAGACGAGCACGACGACGAGCGCGGTCGCGCAGACACCGGCGATCACGGCCGGCGGGTAGATCCAGTCGTCGCCCTTCGCGTGCGCCTCCACGGCCGTGCTGACGGAGTCGTAGGTGAGGAACGCCAGCAGCACGGAGGCCATCGCCAGGGCGATCCGCCCGGACATGGCGTTGGCCCTGCGGCGCCGCTCATCCCGCTCCCTCTCGTACCGCTCGAACTCCCGCCGGCGCTCCCGCACCGCGTCCGCGGACGTGGCTCCGGGGCCCTCGGCCGCGCCCGGCGTATCGGCGGGACGGCCCGTGGACGCGGGGCCGATGTCGCCTTCGAGCGGCTCTTCGGGATCGTCGATCACGGGCCCATGATGGCAAAGTCGCTGGGTTTCGCCTTATCGAGGGGCAATCTGGAAAAGTTTCGATCCATTCTTCGCCCAGCCGCGTCCAAATTCAGGGAGGCGGAAGGCCCAGGGCGCGGCGAGAGGACCGGGGGGACGACGGCGAAGGCGAGGCGTTTCGATGGCGGGCGGCGGCGATCAGACCCTGGGTGAGGATCGGCTGCGCGGAGTGCTCGACCTGTTCGAGCGGCTGCGGGAGCGGCCGCCCTGGCAGTGGCGGGAGCGGCTCCGACCGGTGCTTTTTCTGCTCGGCCCCGGTAAGCCGGCGAAAGACGTGGCGGAGCTGTTCAAGGACCGGTGCGAGCGCGAGAAGGCGCCGGTCTCGCACATCGCGGCCGACAACGCCCCCGGGGACGTCGCCGGGGTGTTGCGGGAGGCCAAGCGCGAGCTGTCGCAGCCGAGCAGCCACCCGCGCGGCGAGCCGCCGCTGCGGTTCCCGCTGCTGGAAATGGCCCTGTGGCTGCGCGACCTGCGCGAGATCCGGCTCGCGGGCGACGACCCGCCCGACCGGGACGCCCCGTCCACCGAGCGGGAGAACCACCGGCTCGTGCGGCGGCTGACCGAGCCGCCTGTCGGCGACAACGAGAACGCGCGCCGCCGCGAACTCAACCGGGTGATCCGCCGGCGCGGCCGGGACGTCCTGCGCGACCTGGACCAGGAGGGCCCGCGCGGCAGGACCGCGGTGTTCCTGGCGTTCCTGGAGCAGATCGCCCCGATCGGGATCGCGGTGGTCGCGCTGGTCAGCGCGGGCGCGGCGGCCGCCATCGACCTCGCCGCCGCCTTCCTCGCGGCGTCCGTCGGGCTGGCGTTCGTGATCGTCCAGATCGCGGCCCGGATGCGCGGCTGGTACGGGGTGCGCAGCTTCGGATGGTTCCTCAGGCAGCCCTACCTCGACCGCGACTCGACCGGCTTCCTCGGCTTCGCGCTCGGCGTGTTCGACCCGCGCCCGGCGGAGTCCGACGACCATGCCGAGCAGCTCGACCTGCTCCTCGTCGCCGCGTTCCTGGAGGACCTGCGGCGCAACTACCGGCGCGACTACCGGCGGGCCGCCTGGGCCAGGGTCCGCTACCCGGTGCTGATCTTCGAGCACCTCTCGCCCGGCCATCCCGGGGTGCGGGTCGTGGAGCTGATCGAGCGGGTCCGCGCCGGCCGCCGGAACGACGGCAGGGACGACGGCGGGCCGCGCGGCTTCGACCCGCTGGTGATCACCGCTGGGGTCGACCCGACGGCTCCGGCCGCGGACGACCCGTCCGCCCCGGCCGGCCCCCGGCTGGTGGACCGGCTGGCCCAGTCCGTCCGCGTCGACCTGTGGTCGGGCGAGCCGCAGGACGTCGTCGCCGCGCGCGGCCTGTGGGACCGGTACTGGGAGGAGCAGCGGCGCGTCGGCGTCCTCGGGTCCCGGCGGGAGCTGCGTGTCGACATCACCCGGGATCCGGGCGGGAACCTTCCGTCCGCCGAGCCCCCGCGGCGCCGTCCCCGGGCCACGCATCCCGCGCTGCCCTGGATCGCGATGGTCGCGGTGGCGGCGGCGTCCGTCACGGTCATCTCCGTCCAGGCGCTGAAGTACTGCTCGCCGTTCGGCATCACCAGGACGGCGGACGGGGAGTGCATCGGCATCACCGACGGCTCGTTCCGGTTCGGCGAGGGCTCGGACGGCGAGAACAACGACAACCGGCTGTCCCCGGTGCTGCGGCGCATCAAGTCACTGAACGACGAGGTCACGCGGTCGGGCAAGCCGTACGCGACGGTCGTGTACCTCGGCCCGCTGACCGCCGACCCGTCCATCAAGAACCGGCAGATCGACCTGCTCGCCGGTGCGCAGGGGGAGCTGGTCGGGCTCGCCATCGCGCAGCGCCGCTTCAATGACGCCAGCCAGAACCTCCGGCTGCGCGTGCTGGTGGCCAACGCGGGTGCCAAGTTCCGCCACGCCGAGGAGGTCGCCGAGCGGATCCGGGCGCGCGCGCTGAAGGACCGGTCGATCGTCGCGGTGATCGGGTTCGAGCAGAGCCGCAGGCAGACGCAGGACGCGATCAGGGTGCTGGCCAAGTCGGCGCTCCCGCTCGTCGGGACGGCCAACAGCTACAACGGGACGGCCCTGCTGGACAGCCACGCGGGCTACTCGCCGTACTACTTCCGGCTCGCCCCGCCGAACGCGCGGCTCGCCGCGCACGCGGCGTTCTGGGCCCGCAACGGCCAGGTCGGCGGCAGGCGCGCGAAGGTCGCCGAAGTCATCTACGACGGGGATCCGAACGATCTGTACAGCCAGGACCTCGCGTCCCAGTTCCAGAAGGCGTTCCGTCCGGGGACGGTCCGGATGCGCCCGTACCGGGATCCGGGCGACCTCGACAAGTCCGTCCGGGAGGCGTGCCAGAATCCGCCTGACATCTTCTACTACGCCGGACGGTCGGACGAGTTCCGCTCGTTCGCCAACGTGCTGGAGCTCGCCTGCCCGAAGCGGCCGCTCGTCCTGGCCGACGACGAGATCGCCAAGTACGTCAGCGACAACGCCGCCGAGATCGGGCGCAAGGGCACCTTCACCCTCTACTTCATGCCGCTGGCCGCCCGCGAGGCGTGGACGCGGCGCTGGATCGGCGCCCAGCCGCCGCAGACGTTCTACTCCGACTACGACCCCGCCGCGCGGTCGATGACCGGCCGGAGCCCGTCCGGCGACCGCGGGCCCTCGGTCACCCGCGCGGCCGTCAGCTACGACGCCGCCACGATGATCGCGACCGTGGCGAACCAGGTCTTCTGGGAGCAGAAGGCAAGCCCCACGGCGGGCGCGGTGTTCGCGGCGCTGAACGACCCGGAGCGCGACGTCCTGCCGAACGGGGCGAGCGGCGTGCTGCGCTTCGGGCCCCGCTCCACCGGGCACCAGGTGCTGGACAAGCCGGTGCTGCTCGCCACCGTCCGCCCGGACGGGACGACGGAGGTCCGGCAGGTGTGCGGCAAGCTGATCGCGAGCGGCCAGGGCCGGGCCGAGTGCCCGCCGGACGGCTGAACACCCGCGACGCGGCACCGAGAACGACGCGACGGCACGGAGAACGACGCGATGGCACGGAGAACGACGTGATGGCACCGGGAACGACGTGATGGCACCGGGAACGACGCGGCGGCACGTCCAGACGTTCGCGGAACGGACAAGGCCCCCGGCGGACCGGGGGCCCCGAGCGCGCGTCGCGGGGTGGGAGCGGGGGACCGGCCTGCTCAGCCGGCGTCGCGCTTGAGGACCTCCGCCGCCCCGGCCACGTCCTCAAGGGCACGGCTGCCGGGACCGGTGTAGCGGGCGCTCGGCCGGACGAGGCGGCCGGTGCGCTTCTGCTCCAGGATGTGCGCGGCCCATCCGGCGGTGCGGCCGCAGGTGAACATGGCGGGCATCATCGCGGTCGGGACCTCGGCGAAGTCCAGGATGACCGCCGCCCAGAACTCCACGTTGGTCTCGATCGGACGGTCGGGACGGCGCTCGCGCAGCTCGGCGAGGGCGGCGTCCTCCAGGGACTTGGCGGCCTCGTAGCGGGGCGCGTCCAGCTCCCTGGCGGTGCGGCGCAGGACGCGGGCGCGCGGGTCCTCGGCGCGGTAGACGCGGTGGCCGAAGCCCATCAGCCGGCCGCCCGAGTCGAGGATGTCGGTGACGACCTTGCGGGCGTCGCCGAGCTGCTCGACCTTCTCGATCATCGGCAGGACGCGGGCCGGGGCGCCGCCGTGCAGCGGGCCCGACATGGCGCCGATGGCGCCGGAGACGCTGGCCGCCACGTCCGCGCCGGTGGAGGCGATGACGCGGGCGGTGAAGGTGGAGGCGTTGAGACCGTGCTCGGCGGCGGAGACCCAGTAGGCGTCGATGGCCTGGACGTGCCTCGGGTCGGGCTCGCCGCGCCAGCGGACCATGAACCGCTCGGTGATCGTCCTGGCCTCGTCGATCCGGTCCTGCGGGACCATCGGCACGCCGATGCCGCGCGCCGACTGGGCCACGAACGACAGCGCCGTCGCCGACACGCGGGCGAGGTCCTCGCGGGCCTGCTCGTCGGTGATGTCGAGCAGCGGCCGCATCCCGTACGCCGGGGCGAGCGTCGGGAGGGCGCTCTGTACGTCCACCCGCACGTCGCCGGAGGTGACCGGGAGGACGTGGGGGTCGGCGGGGGCGAGGCCCGGATCGAAGCTGTCGTCCACCAGGAGGCCCCACGCGTCACCGAAGGAGACGCGGCCGACGAGTTCCTCGATGTCGACGCCCCGGTAGCGGAGGGCGCCGCCCTCCTTGTCCGGTTCCGCGATCTCGGTCTCGAAGGCTACGACCCCCTCGAGGCCGGGTTTGAAGTCGGACATGTCGTCCTGCCTTTCGTCCCCAGAGTGATAAGGCG
The DNA here is from genome assembly GCF_004349215.1 of Actinomadura rubrisoli. Classification (GTDB taxonomy): domain Bacteria; phylum Actinomycetota; class Actinomycetes; order Streptosporangiales; family Streptosporangiaceae; genus Spirillospora; species Spirillospora rubrisoli. The sequence goes on from NZ_SMKU01000116.1 coordinate 13,021, forward strand.
GTGCCGTGCCATTGAACCCTGTCCGCTTTACCGAGCAGTACCCAGGTCCATGTGAGATGCACAATGCCCAGGTGAGAGGCTCAGACGCTGTGGATTCCCCAACGCCCGACCCCGCACGGCTCCGCAGATCCTACGAGGGCGCCGAATTGGCCGAGTCGGCGCTCCCCGCCGATCCGCTCGCCCTGTTCGCCGCCTGGTTCGCCGACGTGCACGCGTTCGGGCTGGTCGAGCCGAACGCGATGGTGCTGGCGACCGCGTCCGCCGACGGCATGCCGAGCGCCCGGACCGTCCTTCTGAAGGGGTACGGGCCGCAGGGGTTCCGGTTCTTCACCAACCTGAGATCGGACAAGGGCCGCGATCTCGCCGAGAACCCGCGCGCGGCGCTCGTGTTCCCCTGGCATCCGATGTACCGGCAGGTGCGCGTCGCCGGGCACGTCCTCGAACTGCCGAGGGAGGAATCGGAGTCCTATTTCCGGACGCGTCCGTACGGGTCGCGAATCGGGGCGTGGGCGAGCGAGCACCAGTCCGGCGTCATCCCTGGCAGGGGCGTTCTGGAGCGGCGCTACGCCGAACTCGCCGAGCGATGGCCGGATCCGGCCACCGATCCATCCGCCGGCCCGGTCGCCGGTCCGGCCGCCGACGAGGGGGACGCGGCCGTCCCGCTGCCGGACTTCTGGGGCGGCTACCGCGTCGTCCCGTCCTCGATCGAGTTCTGGCAGGGACGGCGCGACCGTCTCCACGACCGCATCCGCTACCGGCGCGCGCCGGGCCTGGAAGGCGAAGCGCTGACTCCGGAAGGCGAAGCGCCGCCTCCCGGAGGCGATGTGGAACGTGACGCAGCCCCGGGCGCCGCCGCGGAATGGAGGGTGGAGAGACTGTCTCCGTGACGTCGGAACAGCAGCCAACCCCCCCTCACGCTCCTGACAGCGACAGCTCCCACGACACCGACGGCCCTGACGCCCCCCAGGACACCCCCGAACGGGGCGGCATCCGGCGGTGGACGATGCTGCGCCGGATGGCGATCGACACGCGGCCGCTGGCCATCCCCGCCTACCGGCGGCTCTGGCTGGGGCAGGGCGTCTCGTTCGTCGGGTTCCAGGTCACCTCCGTGGCCGTGCCCGTCCAGGTGTACGACATGACGAAGTCGTCGTTCTGGGTCGGGGCGCTCGGGCTGGTCAACCTGCTCCCGCTGATCGTGTTCGGGCTGTGGGGCGGGGCCGTCGCCGACCACATGGACCGGCGGCGGCTGCTGCTCGCCTCGTCCTGCATCACGTGGGCGTCCACCCTGCTGCTGCTGGTCCAGGCGCTGCTCGGCGTGGAGAGCCTGGCGCTGATCATGGTCGTGGTGGCCGTCCAGGCCATCGGGTTCGCGGTGTCGTCGCCGACCCGCAGCGCGATCATCCCCCGGCTCGTCGACCGGCCGCTCGTGCCGGCGGCCAATACGCTCAACTTCACCGTCAGCATGGTCGGGGGCCTGGTCGGGCCCCTGTTCGCGGGCGTGATCCTGGCCCACTGGAACTACGCGGCGGCGTACGGGCTCGACGCCGTCCTGTTCACCGTGGGGCTGTACGCGGCGCTGCGCCTTCCGGCGGTCCCGCCGCTCGGCGACATCACCGGATCGCCCGGCCTGCGGGCGGTCCTCGACGGGCTGCGCTACCTGTGGACCCAGCCGGTGCTGATGATGTCGTTCGCCGTGGACATCATCGCGATGGGCGTGGCGATGCCCCGCGCGCTGTTCCCCGAACTGGCCGACACCCGCTTCGGCGGGGACGGCGCGGCCGGGTGGCTGTTCGCCTCGATCGCGATCGGGGCGGTCGTCGCCGGGCTCGCCTCCGGCTGGATCGGACGGATCCACCGGCAGGGCATCGCCCTGGTCGTGTGCATCGTGGTGTGGGGGCTCGCGGTGGCCGCCGCCGGCCTGGCCCACCAGCTGTGGCTGGCGGTGCTGCTGCTCGCGGTCGGCGGCGGGGCCGACATGGTGTCGGCGGTCTTCCGCCAGACGATGCTCCAGACCTACGCGCCGGACGAGATGCGCGGGCGCCTGCAAGGCGTGTTCACCGTCGTCGTCGCGGGCGGCCCCCGGCTCGGCGACGTCCGCGCGGGCGCGACCGCCGGCGTCGCGGGCGCCACCGCGTCCTGGGTCGGCGGCGGCCTGGCCTGCGCCGTCCTCGTCGTCGCGGCCGCCTTCGCCGTCCCGGCCCTGCTCCGCTACGACACCCGCCTCACGCCAGAGCTCGACCAGCGATCCTGAGGTCGTCCACCAGGCCCGCGTACATCGCCTCGCGGTCGTCGGCGCGCAGGACGGCGGACGGGTGGATCGTGGCGAGGAGCCGCGTGTCCGCCTTGGACGGGTCCTCGCCGCCGAGCTCCTTCGCGGCGACCGGGGTGCCGATCGTCTCCAGGTCGGGCAGGGGGAGCAGCCGCCCGCGCTGCTTGGTGACGCGGAAGGACGAGCCCAGCAGCGCCTTGCCCGCCGTGGCGCCGAGGACGACGACCACGTCCGGCTCCAGGATCCGCAGTTCCGCCAGCAGCCATGGACGGCACGCGCGCATCTCGCCCGCGTTCGGGGTCTCGTGGATGCGCCGCTTGCCGCCCGCCTGCCGCTTGAACTTGAAGTGCTTGACGGCGTTGGTGACGTACACGTCGCCGCGCTCGATCCCGGCCTCCTCCAGCGCCTGGTCGAGGAGCCGTCCGGCCGGGCCGACGAACGGGGCGCCCTTGCGGTCCTCCTGGTCGCCGGGCTGCTCGCCGACCAGGGCGATCCGTCCGCCCGGCGAGCCCTCGCCGAAGACCGTCTGGGTGGCGTTCCGGTAGAGGTCGCAGCCCTGGCAACCGGCGGCCGCGCTCCGCAGGGCGCCGAGGTCGGCACGCTCCTCCGGGGTGGCCGGGAGGAATGGTTCGGCGTCGTGGGAAGCTTTTGTGTTCATCGTGCGTTAGCCCATACCCGCCATACGGGTGATATTCGCCGACCCCCGCGACGAGGGGTTCGAGCAAGTAGACTCCTGCTCACAAGACTGGAGGGAGCTGTGACCTCACACGGCCTGATCGATACCACGGAGATGTATCTCCGGACGGTTTTCGAGCTCGAAGAGGAGGGGATCATCCCCCTTCGCGCGCGCATCGCCGAGCGGCTCTCGCAAAGTGGTCCGACGGTGAGCCAGACGGTGGCGCGCATGGAGCGCGACGGGCTGCTGCGGGTCGAGGGCGACCGGCACCTCGAACTGACCGATAACGGCCGCGGGCTCGCCACCCGGGTGATGCGCAAGCACCGGCTCGCCGAATGCCTGCTGGTCAACGTGATCGGGCTGCCCTGGGAGGACGTCCACATCGAGGCGTGCCGCTGGGAGCACGTGATGTCGGAAGAGGTCGAGCGCCGGCTGGTCGCGCTGCTCGACAACCCCACGACCTGCCCGCACGGCAACCCCATCCCCGGCCTGGACGAGCTGGGCGGACACGGCGACGACGGCGACGCTCCGCCGCTGTCGGTGATGACGGCCGTCGCGAGCCCCGGGGGCGCGGGCGCCGTGGTCCGGCGGATCAGCGAGCAGGTGCAGAGCGACAGCGACCTGATGCTTAGACTCAAGCAGATAGGGATACAACCGGGACGAGAGGTGACTCTCCGGGCGACCGATGACGGGGTGCGGGTGACCTGTGACGACGAGGCCGATGGAGCTGCGACGGAGTTGCCGCGCGACATCGCCGAGCACGTGTTCGTCAGCAGGCGCTGACCCGCCGCGCGTGCGACTCCCCGTCCAGGCTCCGCCGGTCTATACCGAAGATCTCCACAGCGGCGCGCCGTTCGGGCGTATCTCGACGGCGGGTTCGTCGTTCAATACGACGGAAGGGGTACGCGCGGCACTCGGGCCGCGACGTCTGGTGATCATCGGGCCGGGCGCCGGACGGGGGCCGCGCCGGACGAAAGCGGGCACCGGCGGGCCGGCTTCTGCGATCGGGATGGGGAGATGAAGAGCTGGGGGGAAGCGTCTTTCGAGGCGCATCTGCCGCCCGAGACCGTCCTCAACCAGATGGAGATGGCGGTCATCGTCTGCGACCGCTTCAGCAACGTCATCTACGGCAACGCGTTCGCGCGGCAGCTGTTCGGGTTCGGCGGCGACGAGATCATCGGCCATTCCATCCTGTCCCTGGGCATCGCCGAGGAGGACCACGAGCAGGCCACCGAGCTGGCCAAGCACGTGCTCAAGGGCGGCGTGTGGGAGGGCACCTTCTGCAACCTGCGCGCCGACGGCTCCACGGTCTACACGCGCGCGCACGCCGTCCCCCTGCGCCACCCGTCCGGGGCGGTCGACGGGACGGTCATCTTCGCGCGCGAGGCCCTGCGCTCCAACCAGCGCGAGCAGGACCGCTACGGCCTGATGGAGCGCATCGGCGAGCGCCTCGCCGGCTCCCTTGAACTGGAGAGCACGCTGCGGCGCGTGGCCGACACGCTCGTCCCGCAGTTCGCCGACCACTGCTTCATCGACCTGTTCAGCGGCGACCGGCTCTACCGGCGGGTGTCCCGGCACGCGGGCGGCTGGGAGCCGCCGCCCGGCACGTGGGCCGAGGTCGGCGAGCCCGTCTCCTACCCGCCCGGCCACTTCAGCGCCAAGGCGATGGCCCGCCGCGACGCCGTCCTGGTCGAGGACATGATCCAGCACCGGTTCTCCGCGCCGTCGGAGTCGTCCAAACGGCTCGGCGAGGCCATGGGCATCACCTCGGTGATCTCCGCGCCGCTGCTGGTGCGCGGCGAGCTGCTCGGCGTGATGAGCCTGGCGCTGTCCAACCTGTCCAAGCGCCCCGACCCGCACTACGACGGCTTCGACCGCGACCTGCTCGGCGCTATCGCCAGCCGGGTCGCGCTCGCGGTCGACAACGCGCTGCTGTTCGAGGAGGAGCGCGAGACCGCGCTGGCCTTCCAGAAGCACCTGCTGCCCGGCGACCGCCCGCCCCGGCTGGACGGCCTCCAGATCGCCTGGCGGTACGAGCCCGCCCGGCCGCTGGAGTCGCACGGGCACGGCATCCAGACCCAGGTCGGCGGCGACTGGTACGACGTGATCCCGCTGTCGGCGGGCCGCGTCGGCCTCGTCATCGGCGACGTGGAGGGCCGCGGGGCCCGCGCCGCCGCCGTGATGGGCCAGCTGCGCGCCGCGCTCCGCGCCTTCGCCCAGGACGACAAGCCGCCCGCCGACATCCTGCGCAAGCTGGACGAGTGGGTCCGCACGATGACGCGTCCCGAGCGGATGCGGTCCGGCTGGAACAGCGACGACCTCGTCCGCCCGCCGCTGGTGTCGTGCACCTACTTCGTGTACGACGCGTGGTCGCGGGTGCTGGAGTTCGCCAACGCCGGGCACGACCCGCCCCTGCTGGTCCAGGACGGCGAGGTCGGCGAGCTGTCGTTCGAGAGCGAGGGCGCGATGCTCGGCGTCCGCGCCCCGGGCATGGGCGGCGAGATCCTCTACAACGAGGAGAAGTCCGAGCTGAAGCCGGGCGCCACGCTCGTGCTGTACACCGACGGGCTCATCGACCGGCGGCCCAAGGAGAACGGCGAGTACTACACCCGCGAGGAGTCCCGCGAGATGGTCCGCACCGCCGTCACCGAGGTGGCGCGCGGCGGGGTCGAGACGATCGCCAACGCCGCCTACGAGGCGGTGCCGGGCGACATCGACGACGACGTGGCCATCGTGGTGATCCGCACGGCCCCGGACGAGCTGGCCGTCGAGGAGCGCACGTTCCCCGCCGAGCCGATCATGGTGTCGGAGGCGCGGCGGATGGCCGCCGACGCGTTCGCCTCCTGGGGGATGCTCGACGAGCAGGCCGAGCTGGCCTGCCTGCTGGTCTCCGAGGTCGTGACGAACGTCGTCCTGCACGCCACCTCCACGCCCGCGCCGCGCCGCGAGCTGGTCGTCCCGGTGGCGGCGGGCCGCGGCGGCGAGCCGCTGGGCGCCCCGCCGCCCGTCCAGTTCAACGCGGCCCAGTTCGGGCCCGGCACGTTCGACGGCGCGTCCTTCGACGAGGACGACTGGAACCTCGGCGCCGACCTCGGCCGCCGCGAGCCGCCGACCAAGGAGTTCCGGCTGCGGCTCCGCCGCGGCGCCGACGCGATCTGGGTCGAGGTGTTCGACTCCGACATGCGTCTCCCGCGCATCCGCAGCGCGGGCGAGACCGACGAGGGCGGCCGCGGGCTGTACCTGGTCGACCAGCTCGCCACCCGGTGGGGGGCCCGGCCGACGCCCGACGGCAAGGCCGTCTGGTTCGAGCTGCCGCTCACCCCGTAGCCGTGCTCGCCTGGACGGTCGAGACCCCGGCCCCGATCGGCTCGGGGCCGCTCCGGCGCGCGGGCCGCGACGTCCCGTCCCCCGGCGCCGGGGAACTGCTGGTGCGCGTCCTCGCGTGCGGCGTCTGCCGGACGGACCTGCACGTCGCCGAGGGCGACCTGCCCGTCCACCTGCCCGGGGTGACGCCCGGCCACGAGATCGTCGGCGAGGTCGTGGCCGCCGGACCCGGCGCCCTGCACTCCATCGGCGACCGGGTGGGCGTGGCCTGGCTCCGCGGCACGTGCGGCGCCTGCCGGTTCTGCCGCCGCGGCGCCGAGAACCTCTGCCCGTACTCGGTGTACACCGGCTGGGACGCGCACGGCGGGTACGCGGAGTTCGCCGTGGCCGTCGACGCCTACGCCTACGCGCTGCCCGCCGGTCTGGACGACGTCCGCGCCGCGCCGCTGCTGTGCGCGGGCATCATCGGCTACCGCGCGCTGCGCCGCGCCGACGTCCCGCCCGGCGGGCGCCTCGGCATCTGGGGGTTCGGCGGGTCCGCCCACCTCGCGGCACAGATCGCGCTCGCCGAGGGCGCCGACGTGCACGTCTTCACCCGCAGCCCCGCCGCACGCGAGCTGGCCCGCGATCTCGGCGCGTCCTGGGCGGGCGACTCGCTTGAGCAGGGCCCCGCCCCGCTCGACTCGGCGATCGTCTTCGCGCCCGCCGGCACCCTCGTCCCCGCCGCGCTGGAGCGCCTCGACCGCGGCGGGACGCTCGCCGTCGCGGGCATCCACCTGAGCGACGTCCCGTCCCTGGACTACCGGCGGCACCTCTTCCAGGAGCGCCAGGTCCGCTCGGTGACCGCGAACACGCGCGCCGACGGCGAGGAGTTCCTGCGCCTGGCCGCCCGCCTGGACGTGGCGGTCACCACCCGGCCCTACCCCTTGGACGAGGCGGACCGCGCCCTGTCCGACCTGGCGGCCGACCGCTTCACCGGCGCCGCCGTCCTGGTGCCCGGCGGGTCATGAGATCGGCTCGGCGGCCACGTGGGCCCAGGACTGGGTGAACCAGAGCTCGCCGCCGATCATCCTCGGCTTGGCGCCCGTCCTCGGTCCGCCGTCCACCTCGTCGGTGAGCGCCTCGCGGATCCGGTCGGCCGCCGCCTCGTCCGCCGCGCCCGCCAGCCAGGGCTCCACGGGCCGCTCGACGGTGAACACGTCGAGTCGGCGGATGCTCGCCCCCGCCGAGGTGATCATCTCGGTGAGCCGGGCGATGGACGGGGTGCCGGGGTGGTCCGGGTCGCGCAGCCGCTCGATCCGGTCACGGTCGGGGCCGGCGAGGTTGCCCCGGACGAGATCGGCGATGATCAGCCGTCCGTCCGGCCGGCACACCCGCAGCAGCTCGCGCAGCACGTGCTCGGGCTCGCCCAGGTTGTAGAGCGAGAACCGGGCGGTGACGAGGGAGAACGCGTTGTCCCTGTACGGCAGGGCGGTCGCGTCCGCCCGGATCGTCCCGCCGTCCGGGCCGTCGCCGCGCGGCCGCCGCGGCTCGCGCGCCGCCGTCCGGGCCCCCGGCCCCGCCGCGACCACGGCCGCGGCCGCCGCGGCACCGGTCGCCAGGCCGTCCGGGGACGTCGTGGAGGCGGGCGGCAGATCGCAGTCCCGGGCGATGCGGACCGGTCCAGTTCCGAACGTGACCGTGGACATCCGCCCGCCCCTGCTCCCCGCCCGCGCGGGCGTCGCGTCCACGGCGGTCACGTGGCGGACCTGCGGGCCCAGCGCGGCGGCCATGGGGCCGCCGCCGCGCGCGACGTCCAGGCAGACGTCGTCGCCGCTGGGCTCGACGAACTCCAGCAGTCGCCTCATATGCGGGGCGATCGCGCCACCGGTCTCATGGATCGCGGTCGCCGGATGCGGCACTGGTGCACTCCCTCACCTCGGGCCGGGCGTGAAGCCGGTTTCGCCAGTTATGACTCACCGGGCGGGCGGGAAGTTCGGTTCCCGCCGTCACAAATCCCGCCTCCGGTCCGCCGCGCGCCGCCCGGCGGTCTCGGCTAGCCGTTGACGTGCTGGCCGTAGAGGGCCCCGGCGACCAGCACGAACACGATGATCACCGCCACCTTGGTCGGTACGTTGACCCGCAGCCGCACCGCGGCCCAGCGCACGCAGAACGTGGCGAGGAGTGACATGACGACGAGGCTGAGGATGCCTTCCATTGGTCACCTTCGCTATGGAGGGAGTGCCGCCTCTCAAAACCATAGACGCGGAAGGGCGCGGGCGCGCCGTCCTCGGGCCCGCCGCCCGCCGGCACGTCGCGCCCGCCGCTGATCCCGGAGGCCGGTGATCTCTGTTGGGGCGTGGGTAGATCTCCCTGCGTCACGGGCGGCGGAGGGGCGGCGAGATGACGGCGGAGACGGTGTCGCGGGACGAGCGGGCCATGCCGAAGGGCAAGGACCTGTTCGTCATCCTGGGCGCGCTCATGCTCGCCATGCTGCTCGCCGCGCTGGACCAGACGATCGTCTCCACGGCGCTGCCGACGATCGTCAGCGACCTCGGTGGCCTCAACCACCTGTCGTGGGTCGTGACGGCCTACCTGCTGTCCTCGACGGCCTCGACGCCGCTGTGGGGCAAGCTCGGCGACCAGTACGGCCGCAAGCGGCTGTTCCAGGCGTCGATCGTCATCTTCCTGATCGGGTCGGCGCTGTGCGGCATCGCGCAGAGCATGACCGAGCTGATCGTCTTCCGGGCCCTCCAGGGCCTCGGCGGCGGCGGGCTGATGGTCCTCGTCGTCGCCATCGTCGGGGACGTGGTGCCGCCGCGCGAGCGGGGCCGCTTCCAGGGGCTGTTCGGCGCCGTCTTCGGCGTCGCCAGCGTGTGCGGGCCGCTGCTGGGCGGCTGGTTCGTCGACAACCTGTCGTGGCGCTGGGTCTTCTACATCAACATCCCGATCGGCATCGTCGCGCTGCTGGTGATCGCCGCCGTCCTGCACGCCGAGGGCGAGCGCGAGAGTCACCGCATCGACTACCTCGGGACGCTGCTGATCGTCGGCTGGGCGGTGGGCCTGGTGCTGATGACGACGTGGGGCGGCACCCGCTACGACTGGGTCTCCGCGCCGATCGTCCTGCTCGGCGTCGCGTCCGTCGTGCTGATCGCGCTGTGGCTGGCCGTCGAGCGGCGGGCCGCCGAGCCGGTCATGCCGCCGAGGCTGCTAGCGAGCTCGGTGTTCTCGCTCTCGTCGGCCATCAGCTTCGCCGTCGGCTTCGCGATGTTCGGCGCGCTGACGTTCCTGCCGATCTTCCTTCAGGTCGTGCACGGGGTGTCGCCGACCCTGTCGGGCGTCCACCTGCTGCCGATGATGCTCGGGATGCTGGTCAGCTCGATCGGATCCGGCCAGCTGATCAGCAAGTTCGGCCGCTACAAGGCGTTCCCGGTCGCGGGCACGCCGATCATCGCGGTGGCGCTCTACCTGTGCTCCCGCCTTGACGAGGACTCCTCCACCCTGTCGATGAGCCTGCGGTTCGCGCTGCTCGGCTTCGGGCTCGGGCTGGTGATGCAGGTGCTCGTCATCGCCGTCCAGAACGCGGTGCCGTACGAGGACCTCGGCTCCGCCACGTCCGGCGTCACCTTCTTCCGGCAGATCGGCGGCTCGTTCGGTGTCGCGGTGTTCGGCTCGGTGTTCAGCAGCAGGCTCGCCGGTCACGTGGAAGACCTCGCCAAGGACCGGATGCTCCCGCCCGGGTTCGATCCGGCGGCCGTCCAGGGCAATCCAAAGCTGCTCGACCGGTATCCGGGGCAGGTGAAGGACGGCGTGCTCCACGCCTACGCGCAGTCGATCGACACGGTCTTCCTATGGGCCGTGCCGGTCGCGGCGGTCGCGTTCCTGCTGACGTTGTTCCTGCGGGAGGTCCCTCTGCGCGCCACCTCGCAGACCCGCGACTACGGCGAGGGGTTCGGCGGGGCGCCCACCGTCCGCTCGTCCCGGCACGAGATCGAATGCGCGCTCAGCGAGCTGATGCGCAAGGACGCCGAGGCCCGGGAGCTCTACAACCGGCTGGGCGCGCTCGCGGGCGTCGAGCTGTCCGCCGGGAGCATGTGGGCGCTGTGCCGGATCGCCAAGGACGGGACGGTCAGCGGCCAAGAACTCGCCGACCGGGCCGGGGTCTCGGTCGAGGAGGGCCGCCCGTTCGTCGACCGGATCGTCGAGGACGGCTACGTCGAGCGACGCGAGGGCGTGCTGGCCATCACCGGCTCCGGCCGGGAGGTCGCCGGACGGCTCTTCGAGGCACGCCGGAAGGGACTGGCCGAACATCTGGAAGGCTGGTCGCCGGACGAGCACCCGGAGCTGGCGAGCATCCTGACCAGGCTCGCCCGCGCCTCCCTCGGGGACGACGCGGACGGCGAGGTCCTGTGCCCGCCGAGACCCAGCTCACATGGCGTTGCGCCGTGAGCGATGTAATCTCATACTGACAACCGAATCTCACTCGGTTTCGGGACGGAACCTCAGAACTCGAACCCCTTGCTTTTGGAGGCGTAGTGGCCGAGGCGTACATCGTCGGCGCGGTCCGTACCCCCGTCGGTACCAAGAAGGGCGCCCTGAAGGACGTGCACCCCGCGGACCTCGGGGCCCACGTGCTGAAGGAGCTCGTCAACCGCACCGGCGCCGACCCGTCCGCGGTCGAAGACGTGATCATGGGCTGCGTCATGCAGGTCGGCCCGCAGTCGCTGGACATCGCCCGCACCGCGTGGCTGTCGGCGGGCCTGCCCGAGAGCGTGCCCGGCGTGACCATCGACCGGCAGTGCGGCTCGTCCCAGCAGGCGATCCACTTCGCCGCGCAGGGCGTGCTGTCGGGCACCCAGGACCTGGTCGTCGCGGCGGGCGTCGAGCAGATGGCCAAGGTGCCGATGGGCGCCAGCATCGTCGCGGGGCTCGACTTCCCGTTCGGTGAGGGCTGGGCCGAGCGGTACGGCATGCAGGAGATCTCGCAGTTCCGCGGCGCCGAGCTGATGGCCGAGAAGTGGGGCTACTCGCGCGAGGACCTGGAGCGGTTCGCGCTGGAGAGCCACCGGCGGGCGGGCAAGGCCATCGAGGCCGGGTACTTCGACCGGGAGATCGCCCCGATCGCCGGGCTGGCGCAGGACGAGGGCCCCCGCCCCGACACCTCGATGGAGAAGATGGCCGGGCTGAAGCTGCTGCGCGAGGGCGGCGTCATCACCGCCGCCGTCGCCTCGCAGATCTCCATCGGCGCGTCCGCGCTGATGATCGCCTCCGAGGCGGCCGTCAAGCGGCACAACCTGACCCCGCGGGCCCGCGTCCACACCCTCGCGGTGTGCGGCGCCGACCCGGTCTACATGCTGACCGGCCCGATCCCGGCCACCGAGAAGGCGCTGTCGCGGAGCGGCCTGAAGATCGACGACATCGACGTCTTCGAGGTCAACGAGGCGTTCGCGCCGGTCCCGCTGGCGTGGGCCGCCGACACCGGCGCCTCGCTGGACAAGACCAACCCCAACGGCGGCGCCATCGCGCTCGGCCACCCGCTGGGCGCCACCGGCGGCATCCTGATGACCAAGCTGCTGCACGAGCTGGAGCGCACGGGCGGCCGCTACGGCCTCCAGACCATGTGCGAGGGCGGCGGCCAGGCCAACGCCACGGTCATCGAGCGCATCTGATCCGACGCAGGCGACGGGCGGGACCGCCGCGCCGGGTCCCGCCCGCCCCGCGACGCGCGGCCCC
>NZ_SMKU01000117.1 GCF_004349215.1 Actinomadura rubrisoli
GGACGCGGGCTCCCCTGCGGGGGCTGAGGCGGCGGAACGGATACACGACTCACACCGCCCACCCTAGAGCGCCCTTCACCTCCCCGCCGCGAAGGAATCTTGTTCAAGTGGCCTCGGCTTGCACGCGATTCGCGCTCGCACCAAGCACGGTCAGCGGGCGAGCCGCTAGGCGAGCCCGCTGGGCCGGGATTGAATGAACACGGGGTTGAATCGACTACGCATCGAGGACGTAGCCGACGCCGCGGACGGTGCGGATGGGGCTGCCGTCGCCGAGCTTGGCGCGGAGTTGGGCGACGTGGACGTCGACGGTGCGGCTGCCCGCGCCGGCGCCGGGGCCCCAGGCGGCGTCGAGGAGCTGTTCGCGGGTGAAGACCCGTCCCGGGTTGCCCATGAGGAACTCCAGCAGGTCGAACTCGGTGACCGTGAGGGCCACGCGGCGCTCGCCGACCGTGGCGGTGCGGCCGCGGGGGTCGAGGGTGATGGTCCCGGCCAGCAGGACGCCCGGGGTCTCGATGGGGACGCCGCGGCGCAGCGCGTCGCCCACGGCGCCGACCAGCACGCGCGGGCCGAACGGGCGGTCGACGCGGTGCTCGCCGAGGGCGCGGCCGACGGCCGGGTCGACGGGGCCGGTGACGGCGATGACGGGGGCCGGCCCGGCGGCGTCGGCCACCCGCCGGTAGAGGTCGGCGGGCAGCGCGGAGGTGGACAGGTCGAGGACGACGACGTCCGGGGCGATGCGCTCCGCGGCGGCGGGCGCGCGGGCGGGGTCGGGCTCGATCTCGACCTCGAAGCCCTCGCGGGACAGGTAGCGGCGCTGCAGTTCGGCGACGGCCGGGTCGTGCTCGACGACGAGGACGAGGCCGCCGCCGTCGGTGGTCACGGCCTGCCGTCTCGGGAGGCGGTCGGGTCCTCGCCCCGGTCGAACGACCTCCACAGGACGGCCGGGTCGACGTCGGAGGGGGCGGGCTCGTCCGGGATCGGCTCGGCGTCCGTGCGGTCCTCGCCGGATGCGGCCGGGGTCCCGCGGTCGTAGCGGGCGGACATCCCCGGCCAGCGCGCGCCCCGCACGAGCGTGATCAGGCCGCCCGCGGCGAGGACGACGCCTCCGGTCACCGACACCATCCACCACAGGTTGACGTCCATGGCCGGATGGGGGTTGAGGCTGAACAGGGTGCTCTTGTCGGCCACGGCGGACCGGACCTGGGAGCGTTGGACCGCGAGGGCGGAGGCGTAGGCGATGCCGCCGCCGAACAGCGCGATCAGGGCCCCGACGGCGGCGCGCACCCGGCCGCTGGTGGCGAACAGGGCGGCGAGGCCGGCCAGCCCGGCGAGGGCGAGGGCGCTCGCGGTGCCGCCGAGGTCGCGGCCGCTCACGCTCTGGGCGACGGGGGTGATGGCGTCGCCGGCCCGGACGGTGACCCAGGTGCGGCCGGCGGCGAGCAGGGCGAGCCCGGACCCGGCGGCGCACAGCAGGGCCGTCAGGCCCCGCTCACGCCCGGGTGTCATGAGCCGGCGTCAGGGCGTTCCCCGACCACGGCGTCCAGGACGTCGGCGTCCCAGCAGGTGCGGTCGCCGGTGTGGCAGGCGCCGCCGACCTGGTCGACCCGCACGAGGACGGCGTCGCCGTCGCAGTCGAGCGCGACCGACTTCACCCACTGCTGGTGCCCGGAGGTCTCGCCCTTCACCCAGTACTCCTGGCGGCTGCGCGACCAGAACGTGCAGCGGCCGGTGGTGAGGGTGCGGTGCAGGGCCTCGTCGTCCATCCAGCCGAGCATGAGCACCTCGCCGGTGTCGTGCTGCTGGGCGATGGCGGCCACGAGGCCGTTCGGGTCGCGCTTCAGGCGGTCTGCGATCTTGGGGTCCAGGTTGGACGGTCGAACGGACATGGGCTCCATTGTGCCGGGTGCGGCGCGGGATGCGGCAACCGGCACGACGAAAGGGCCCGCTCCCCCGGAGGGAGGGCGGGCCCTGACGTACGACTACGGGTGTTACAGGGGGACGACCTGGTCGGCCTGCGGACCCCGGTTACCCTGCGTCACCTCGAACTGGACGCGCTGGTTCTCGTCCAGAGTGCGGTACCCGGAGGTCTGGATGGCCGAGTAGTGCACGAAGACGTCCGGCCCTCCGCCGTCGACGGCGATGAAGCCGAAGCCCTTCTCAGCGTTGAACCACTTCACGGTGCCCTGCTGGGGCATGTCTTTCTCCTTGCGGCAAAACATGGGCCCACACCTCGCGGGCCCGGCGCGGTCGCTGCGGAACGCTCTCGCCCCCCGTACGGTCCCGGAAAAGCCAAAACGCCCGCTGCCATCAGTCCGCGGGCGTCTGGACAAACGATCGAGAACCACGACTGCAACCGACGGAGCCCACCGTATCACCGGTTCCGCGTAAAGCGGAGGAGCCGCAAGGCTTGCGATTCCCCTCTCGGCGAACCATGCCGTTACCTGCTCGTTAAAGACTCCAACCGGTCTCGGTCAGGGTCTTGACAGAGTCCGTGGCCCCCGTGAGACGGACCTTCGCGACGTCCCCGCGCCCCAGGGCCCAGAGGACGAGTTCGCCTACGGGGCCGTGCACGCGCACCGCTCCGCGAGGCCCTCCCCCGCTGGCGCGGCGGCCGCCTGAGACTCTCAGGCTCCGGCCGTCCGGCTGGACGAGCGTTACCTCAACCTGAACCTTTCTCAGGACAAAGCGGGCAATTTTTATCCGTCGCCAGAGAAGTCCCTCTAGTTCGCCGGACAGCTCCCTGGGTGACCAGTCCGGACGCGCACGCAGGATGTCCTCATGGTGGACAAAGAACTCCACGCCGTTGGCGATTTTGTCCACGCCGGGAAGCGCGTACGGCGAGAACTTCGGCGGACCTTGCCGAAAGCGTTCCACCAGGCCGTCGAACGGAACGGCACGGGCTGTGCGCCGCCGGACGCGCTCGGTGTAGAAGGCCAGCGGGCGCAGGAGTATTCCGGGTGCGGCGTCGGGCCGGCCCTCTCGGACGACCAGATGCGCCGCGAGGTCGCGGGCGTTCCAGCCGGCGCACTTGGTGGCGGCGTCCGGTCCGGCCTCCGCCAGGGCCGCGGCCAACAGCTCGCGTTCGCGACGCACCGGATCGGGTGACGCGGGACCGGGTGACGCGGAGGGGGCCGGGGTCTCGTGCGCGGCGCCGTCCTCGGGCGTGCTCATTGGGTGATCGTAGGCCGCCGCGTCCCGGCCGGGAATAAGCGCCGGGCCCGCATGGTAGGGAATATCCAGGCCCGCAAACCCCCACAGCGCCGAACAACAGGGGGCATTTCCCCGGGCTCCAACGTGCATTGAGGAGTCGCCGTGCCACCTGCGTCCAGACGTGTCAGTCCACATGTCCTGCGGGAGGGGGTGCGGGTCCTCGGGGTCGCGGTGCGGGCCGAGCCGCGGGTCTTCACCCTCGCCGTCCTCGGCAGCGCGCTCTACGCGGCGATGACCGTCGCGACCGCCCAGGTCCTCGGTCGGGTGACCGAGGACGTCATGCTCCCGGCGTTCCGCTCCGGGCACACCACCGCCGGGGCGCTGACCGCGGCGGTGGCCGCCATCGTCGGGGTCGCGCTGCTCAAGGCGCTGGGCGTCGCGGGCCGCCGGTTCTACGCGGGCGTCATGCAGTACCGGATGCAGGCCGCCTACCGCCGCGAGGTGACCCGCCAGTACCTGCGGCTGCCCCTGGCGTGGCACCACCGCCACCCGACCGGGCAGCTGCTGTCCAACGCCAACTCCGACGTGGAGGCGCTCTGGGCGCCGATCGCGCCGCTGCCGATGGCGGTCGGCGTGGTGTTCATGCTGCTGATCTCGGCCGTGTCGATCCTGGTCACCGACGTGGCGATCGCGGTGGTGGGGTTCCTGATCTTCCCGGCGATCGCGTTGATCAACGTCGTCTACCAGCGGCGGCTGGCCCCGGTGGCGACCCGCGCGCAGCAGCTGCGGGCCGAGGTCAGCGAGGTCGCGCACGAGAGCTTCGAGGGCGGGCTGGTCGTCAAGACCCTCGGCCGCGAGCGGGCCGAGACCGAGCGGTTCGGGGAGCGGGCCATGGCGCTGCGCGACGCGAACGTGGCGGTGGGCCGGATCCGGGGCCTGTTCGACCCGGTCCTGGAGGCGCTGCCGAACCTGGGCGTGCTCGCCGTCCTGCTGATCGGGTCGCTGCGGCTGGAGGCGGGCGCGATGACGGCGGGCGACCTCGTGCACGTCGCCTACCTGTTCACGCTGCTGGCGTGGCCGATCCGGGCGCTGGGCTGGGTGCTGGCGGAGCTGCCGCGCAGCGTCGTCGGCTGGGAGCGGGTCCGGGGCGTACTGGACGCGAGCGGCTCCCTGCCGTTCGGGGACCGCGCGCCGGAGGAGGGCAGGGCGACCGCGCTGGAGGTCCGCGACGTCCGGTTCTCCTACGAGGGAGCCGTCGACGGGGCCGCCGACCGGCCGATCCTGCACGACGTGTCGTTCACCGTCCCGCCCGGCCGGACCGTGGCGGTGGTGGGGCCGACCGGCTCGGGCAAGTCCACGCTGACGTCGCTGCTCGTCCGGCTGGTGGATCCGGCCGACGGGTCGGTGCTGCTGGACGGCGTGGACCTGCGCGACGTGCGGCGGGGCGGCGTGGCCGAGACGGCGGCGCTCGTCCCGCAGCAGACGTTCCTCTTCGACGACACCGTGCGCGGGAACGTGACACTCGGGCTGGACGTCCCGGACGAGCGGGTCTGGGAGGCGCTCCGGCTCGCCCAGGCGGAGGGCTTCGTCGCGGCGCTCGCCGACGGGCTCGACACCCGGGTGGGCGAGCGCGGCGCGACCCTGTCGGGCGGGCAGCGCCAGCGGCTCGCGCTGGCGCGCGCGCTGGTCCGGCGCCCCCGGCTGCTCGTCCTGGACGACGCGACGTCCAGCGTCGACCCTCAGGTGGAGGCGCGGATCCTGCAGAGCCTCCGCGAGGCGCAGTCGGCGGACGGGGAGGGCGCCGCGACCGTCCTGGTCGTCGCCTACCGCAAGGCCACGATCGCGCTCGCGGACGAGGTCGTCTACCTCGACCACGGCCGCGTCACCGCGCACGGCACCCACGACGAGCTGCTGGAGAGCTCGGAGGGCTACCGCAACCTCGTCAACGCGTACCAGCGCGCCGATGCGGAACACGAGGCCGCCGAGGGCGGCGAGGAGGCCATGGCATGACGATGGACCGCGCCGTGAAGGCGCCGGGAAAACCGGGAGGACCGGGGCGGCGGCCCGGCGGCGGGCTCAGCGGCACCAGCACCACCGAGGGCGCGCTGAGCACGCTCCGGCGCGGCCTCCGGATGAGCCCCGAGTTCCGGACGGGCCTGGCCGGGACGCTGGCGCTGGCGCTGGTGGCGACGGCGGGACGGCTGGTGGTGCCCATCGCCGTCCAGCAGACGATCGACAAGGGGCTGGGGCATCCGGGCGGACCCGACATCGGCTTCATCCGCACGGCGGTGCTGCTGTGCGCCGTCGCCGTGGTGCTGACCGCCGTGTCCGCGTACGCGATGAACGTGCGGCTGTACAAGTCGTCCGAGAGCGGCCTGGCGGGCCTCCGGGTGAAGGCGTTCCGGCACGTCCACGACCTGTCGATGCTCACCCAGAGCGGCGAGCGGCGGGGCGCGCTTGTGTCGCGGGTGACGGGCGACGTCGACCAGATCAGCCAGTTCATGCAGTCGGGCGGGCTGATGTTCATCGTGTCGATCGGTCAGCTGGTGGTGGCCAGCGCGCTGATGCTCGTCTACTCGTGGCAGCTCGCCCTGCTCGTCTGGGTCGCGTTCGTGCCGCTGGCGTTCGCGCTGCGCCGCTTCCAGCGGATCGTCTCCGCCGCCTACACGCAGGTGCGCGAGCGCATGGGCGACCTGCTGGCTGCCGTCAGCGAGTCGGTGGTGGGCGCGTCGGTCATCCGCGCGTACGCCTCGGAGGAGCGCACCGGACAGCGGGTGGACGAGACCGTGGAGGCGCACCGCGCCACCCAGACACGGGCGCAGGGCATGGTCGCGCTCACGTTCCCGGTCAGCGAACTGGTCGCCGCCATGGCGACCGCCGGGGTCGTGGTGGCCGGGGTCCTGCTGGGCATCGACGGGCAGCTGACGGCCGGTGAGCTGGTCGCGTTCCTGTTCCTGGTGACGCTGTTCGTCAGCCCGCTTCAGACGGCCACCGAGGTCCTCAACGAGGCGCAGAACGCAATCGCCGGGTGGCGGCGGGTCCTCGGCGTCCTGGACACCGTCCCGGACGTCGCCGACCCCGGCGAGGACGGCGAGACGCTGCCGCGCGGGCCGATCGAGGTGCGGTTCGAGTCGGTGGGCTTCGCCTACCCGGACGGCCCGCCCGTCCTGCACGACGTGAACGTGGCGATCGAGCCCCGCGGCCGGGTCGCGATCGTGGGGCAGACGGGGTCGGGCAAGACCACGTTCGCCAAGCTCCTCACGCGGCTCATGGACCCGACGTCCGGGCAGGTCCTCGTGGACGGCGTCCCGCTCGGCCGGGTCCGGTTCTCGTCCCTGCGGGAGCGGATCGTCATGGTGCCGCAGGACGGGTTCCTCTTCGACGCCTCGCTGGCCGACAACATCCGGTACGGCAGGCCGGAGGCGTCCGGCGAGGACCTCGTCCTCGCCCTGACCGAGCTGGGCCTGGCCGACTGGCTGGAGGGCCTCCCCCAGGGCCTGGACACGCCCGTGGGGCAGCGCGGCGAGTCGCTGTCGGCGGGCGAGCGGCAGCTGGTGGCGCTGGCCCGCGCCTACATCGCGGGCCCGGACCTGCTCGTCCTGGACGAGGCGACCTCGGCGGTCGACCCGGCGACGGAGGTGCGGATCCAGCGGGCGCTGGACGGCGTGACCCGGGGCCGCACCGCGATCTCCATCGCGCACCGGCTGTCCACGGCCGAGGCGGCGGACGAGGTGATCGTCTTCGACGCGGGGCGGATCGTCCAGCGCGGCCCGCACGCCGAGCTCGTGGCGCGCCCGGGCGTCTACGCCGACCTCCACGCGTCGTGGGCGGCGCAGCGCGCCATCTGAGGCGGGATCATGGGTCCGGGCCCGAGTGAGGACATGACGACCTGGGGTAAAGCACTTGCCCGATATCTGGTCGAGTGCGCATTCTGCAGGAGTGAGTAACGAGGTCGTGTTGGAATCAGCGAAGACGCTGCACGGACAGATGCAGCGGGGGTTGGGCAGAGCGGCGCGGCGCGCGGCGGACGAGCCGGGCGCCGGCGAGTACGTCTACGACTGCATCCGGCGGGATCCACGATGGGATCGGCAATGTGAGACACGAGGGCTGTATTACGCCCGGCTGATGGTCGACCTGGAGATGCCGATCGCGCCGCTGGCCGAGCACCTGTTCGACCCGTCCGACCAGGCCGACCCACCCGACCAGTCCGACCCACCCGACCTACCCGACCTACCCGACCAGTCCGACCAGGCCGATTCCGACGACGCGCGGGTGCGGCTCACGCTGGAGGTCCTCTCCGAGCTGGTGCGGCTGAGCCGGCGGGAGGCCGCGGTCCTGCTGCGGCAGTACGCGGAGGAGGGCACGCAGTGGTTCGACGCGCTCGACGAGCTGATCTTCCTTGAGGACCCGTCGCTGGCCGTCGGCCTGGACACGCTGGTGGCCGCCCGCTGCGACGAATCGGAGCTGCGGATGCTGATCCCGGGCGGGCACAACCGGGTGATCGAGATGTGGGCGGCGCGGCAGCCGCGGATAGCCGAGGCATTGGCGCTGCGGCGGGAGGCGGGGCGCGCGCGCAGGCCGGTCAGTACGGCCGGGGAACGGGCCGACCGTTCCGAGGACGAGCTGCTGGAGCTGGCCAGGCGGCGGGACGACGGGGCCATCGCCGCCATCTTCGAACTGGGCCGCAGGAAGACCTTCGCGCTGCTCGACCTCGCGGAGGAACTGCTTCCGGAACGGCCCAGCAGGGTCGGCGGAGCGGTGTGCAGAGCCTTGCGGGAGTACGGCCCGGAGACCCTTCCCAGAGCGCGCGCGTGGGCGGCTGCGCGGGGCGGTTGCGAGGACATGGGGCTGCGCATCCTCGCGCGGCACGGCACCCGCCAGGACATCCCGTTGCTCATGGACGAGCTGCGCGTGGCCGTCGACCGGCGCGAATGGGGCGACGCCGCCAGCCCGATCGAGGGGCTCGGCCGCCTGCGCGCCGGTGAGGCCGCCCCCCTGCTGAAGACCGCTTGGACCGAGTCGACCTACGCCTTCCTGCGGCCGCGCATCCTTGCCGCGCTGGGCCGCACCGCCCCCCACACCGCCGAGGCGTACACCGTCGAGGGCCTCTGGGACTGCGAGGAGGGCGTCCGCAGCGAGGCCGTCCGGTTCGCGCCCCTGACCCAGGAGACGCGGATCCGCCTCCAGCGGCTGCACCTCGACTCCGCCGAGGAGCCCGGCGTCCGGGCCGCGGCGGCCGCGCGCCTGATGAACTGAGCCCGCGGGACGCCCGCCGGCTGAACCCCTCCCCGGGCGGGATGCGTACTGCCGCTTGGAATTCGCGCATCTCTCCCGGGAGGACGGGCCATGGGCTCCCTGAACCACGCAAGCAAGGCGGCGCTGCTGTGCTGCGCCGCCGCCCTGACACTGCCGATGGCGGCCGGCTGCAGCGGCGAGTCGAAGGCCGCGGGCAGCGGCGACCGGGAGGGGACGCCCGCCGGCCTCGACGAGCTCGCCGTGCGGACGGGCTGCGCCCTGAGCGGCCAGCGCAAGGCCCAGGAGCTCCAGCAGGGGAACTGCAAGAACTCGCGCGGCCAGTACGTCCTGGTCAGCTTCACCACCGACAAGGGGCTGAACTCCTGGATGGAGGAGGCCAAGCCCTGGGGCGGCACGTACCTGGTCGGGACGCGCTGGGTGGCCGTGAGCACCCCGGCCACCCTCCAGTCGCTGCAGAAGGACCTGGGCGGCCGCGTGGTGTCGGGTGAGACGCACGGGATGGGCGACATGCCGGGGATGAAGCACGGCTGACGCGCGGGCGGTCCGCACGAGCGGCCCGCCTGGGCCGTCCCCGCCGGTGGCGCGGACGGCCGGGTCAGGGCGTGCGGACCCCGGTGCCCTCGGTTCCGTCGACGTCGCCGCGGCTGACCAGGAGCGCGCCCCAGCGCTCCAGCGCCGGACCGGTTCGCGCGAGGATCCGCCGGGCGGCCAGCCCGCGGGCGAGCGTGCCCGGATGCAGCAGCGGACGGCCCGGACCGTCCACGACGACCCGGACGGCGGCGACCGGCCTCCGCCCGGCGCGGGCCGCGACCACGGCCGACTCCATGTCGGCGACACGCGCGCCCTGGGCCGCCCACACGGCCCGCTCCGCGCCGCTCACCACATGGTCGGTGGTCACCAGGGGCCCGACCTGGACGCTCAGGCCGTCCCGGATCAGCTCCTCGGCCAGCAGGTGCGCCGCGTTGCACGGCACCGGGGCGCCGGCGCCGCGGATCTCGTCGGCCACGACCACGTCGCCCGGCCGCAGCCGCTCGTCGAGCGCGCCGCCGAAGCCCATCATCACGAGCGCGGCGCAGGACGCCGGCAGCCGGTCGGCGCGGCGGGCCCGGTAGCCGACCACCACGACGGGCGTGCGGGCCAAGCCGCGCCGCACCGCGCGGGCCTCCACGCGCAGCCCGGTGCACACCACGGGGCCGACCATGGGCGGCCACTCCCCGGCATCGTCACTGGTCATCCCACCAGCGAAACACGGCGCCCACCGAAGATCCAGTTCCCCGGCCGGAGGAGCCCGCGTCATCATCCGGTACTACTCGCGCTCCGCGCGAATCCCTCTCCCGTAGGGCGGACGGGACGGCGCCGGGCTCGTAGACTCGCCGGCATGACCTCCTCCGTACGCCGGAAGCTGGCCGTCCTGCCCCTTCTCCTGCTGCCCCTCGGCGCCCTCGCCGCGTGCGGCGGCGAGAACAGCTCCACCAGCTGCAACACCAACTCCTGCACCGTGACCTTCGAGCGCGGCGTGGACGCGAGCGCCTCCATCCTCGGCGTGAAGGCCGAACTGGTGAAGGTGAAGGGCGAGACGGTCACGCTCAAGATCGCGGGAGAGACGGTGATCGTCCCGGTGGGCGACAACCAGCAGTCCGACGGTTTCGACATCTCCGTTCAGTCCGTGACCAAGGACAACGTCATCGTCAAGATCTCGCATAACGCCTGAGGTCCGGCCCGGAACTGCGATGACCGGGCGGTCGCCCGCGTAGTATTCGCTCATGCGTTCGATGAGCACCGCCGAGCGGCGCGCCCGCCTGGGCCGCCGCCACCGGCTGGCCGCCGCCCAGCGGACCGACGACGTCCCGGAGATCGCCCGGTCCCTGGTGGTCCTGCACGCCACCGACCCGGCCACGGTCTTCCTGTCCGTCGCGGCCCGCAGCGTGCGGGCCGCCCCGGCGGCGGTGGAGCGCGCCCTCTACGACGACCGCACCCTGCTGCGGATGCTCGCGATGCGCCGCACGATGTTCGTCGCGCCGGTCGGCCTCGTCCCGGTCCTCCAGGCGTCCACCGCCACCGCGCTGGCGGTCAAGCAGCGTCGCACCTACTCCCGCTTCATCGAGCGGGCCGGCGTCGTCGACGACGCCGCCGCGTTCTTCGCGGACGTGGAGGAGTCGGCCCACCGGGCGCTGCTGGCCCGCGGCGAGGCGACGGGCGCGCAGCTCAGCGCCGACGAGCCGCGGCTGCGCACGCAGGTCGACCCGGCGCCGGGCAAGCCCTACTCCAGGCCCACGAACATCACCACGTGGGTGCTGGTCACGCTGGGCTGCGAGGGGCGCATCGTCCGCGGCCGCCCGAACGGCACCTGGATCAGCAGCCAGTACCGGTGGGCGCCCGTCGAGGCGTGGCTGCCCGGCGGCGTCCCCGACATCCCGCCCGACGCGGCCCGCGCCGAGCTCGTCCGGCAGTGGCTGCGCGCCTTCGGGCCCGCCCCGGCCGGCGACCTCAAATGGTGGACGGGCTGGACGGCCGGCGAGGTCGGCAAGGCCCTGGCGCTCGTCGACACGGCCGAGGTCGACCTTGACGGCACCACCGGCCTGGTCCTCGCCGACGACCTGGAGCCGGTCGCCCCGCCCGAGCCGTGGGCCGCCCTGCTGCCCGCGCTCGACCCCACGCCGATGGGCTGGCAGGCGCGCGGCTGGTACCTCGGCGACCACGGGCCCGCCCTGTTCGACCGCAACGGCAACATCGGCCCGTCCATCTGGTGGGACGGCCGCATCGTCGGCGGCTGGGCCCAGCGCAAGGACGGCGAGATCGCCCTGCGCCTCCTGGAGGACGTCGGCGCCGGCGCCCGCGCCGCCATCGAGCACGAGGCCGCGCGGACGGCCGCCTGGTACGGCGACGTCCGCGCGGTCCCGCGCTTCCGCACCCCCCTGGAACGCGAGCTGACGGCCTGACGAGCTCACAGCAGAACGAGCTCACGCCCTGGCAGGCTCCGCCTGAGGAGCTCCGCCCTGACGAGCTCCCGGCCTGACAGGCTCACGGTCTGACGAGCGAGCCCCCCGCACACGCCTGCCCGGCCACCGGCCCGGCGGGCGCCTCCGCGGCGTCCGGGCCCGGGTCGGCGGCACGGGCGATGAGGCTCGCGATCACCTGTGCCGTCTCCGGGGGCTGCGCGGCCAGCCAGCGCAGCACCCGCCGGTCGTAGCCGCCCACCTCGACGCCGTGCTCCGCGCAGGCGCGCAGCAGCAGGTCGAGCGTGCGCGCCCGCATGACGCCGCGCTTGGCATGCCCCGCGTAGATGTCGCGCACCTCGGTGAAGGCGTCCTCCTCGGTCTCGTATGGTCCGCACACAGCCTTGGCCTCCCCCGAATCAGCGCACCCGTGCCAGCCGGTAGTCGTTCCCGGCCCGCCAGAGCAACCAGTCTCCCGCCGCATAAACCTCTCCCTGGTAAGTGGCGGCGACGCGCGTGCGCGTGTCGTACACCACTGAGCGTCCCGCGGCCGTGTAGGCGATCACGCGGTCGCCCGCGGTGAGCCGCCCGAGGGCGGCCTGCGCTGGCGAGAACGTCCGCCCTCGGAGCGGCGTGATCGTCCGCTTCCAGTCCTCCCGGTCGACGATCCGCAGAACGCCGTCCACCGCCCAGGCGAAGTAGCGGTCGTTGGCCGCTGCCTGCCATCGCTGTTCCACAATCGCCTTCTCCGGCCCCAGGACCTGCATCCGCACTTTCTTCTGAGTGGAGGCACCCTTCCGGGCACCGCCCCGCACCTTGAACGGGTACGACGCGGGAGCCTCCACTATTACTTGTCCGGAACCGCCCTGCAGGTTTCCGCCTATCGCCTGCGGCTTCACGCCGGCGGGCAGCGGATGCTCCCTGATGACCTTGTCCGTCCGGACGTCGACCTCGCGCACGACCCGGTCGCTGTGGAGGTCCGTGACGAACGCGGTCGGGTAGGACAACGCCACGGCGAGGCCGAGGCTCCCCTTCCCGCGGGTGTCCATGACCCTGCCTGGAGAGGCGCAGCCGCCGGTCACGAACGGCTGCTCCATGATGTCGCTCCCGATGATCGCGCCGCCGCTCGCGAGGACGGGCCGTTCGGCGGTGGCGCCCTGGGGGCCGATCACGCGGGTGGCGCCGTCGGGCGTCCGGCACTTGAGCTCCCACTTCCCCGGCTCGATCCAGGTGACGTGGCCGGGGCCCGCCGTGAGGCCGCCCTGGGCGCGGACGCCGAGCGGACGGGGCGTCCCGCCGCGGGCCCCCGCCCGCCAGACGCGGGAGTCGGCGGAGCGGCCGAGCACCGTGCCGTCCGCGCCGACGGTGTCGGCCGTGAAGGCCGCGCCGCCGGGGAGCCCCGCGGGGATCCGGACGATCGTGGACTGCTTCACCAGGGCCCCGGGGAACGCCCCCGCCGCACCGACCGGCGCGTCGTCCCGGAATCCGGGCAGCGCGACCGGGGCGAGCGTGACGGCGGCGGTGGCGAGCGCGACGCCCGCCGTGGGGAGCGTGATCATGCGGCGGGCCCTCGCCCGGCGGATCCTGCGGGCGTTCTCGGCGTGGGCGCCCGGGTGGGGGCGGACCGTCTCCGCGTGCGCGCCGAAGGCGTCCCTGAGCTGCTCTTCGATGGGATTCATGCCGTGTCCTCGTCCTTCAGTCGCTCGCCGAGCGCGGCGATGGCGCGGGCCGCGTGGGCCTTGACGGTTCCGGCGGCGATCCCGAGCGCGTCGGCGATGTCGCGTTCGCTCAGATCGAGCCAGTAGCGCAGCACGAGCACCTCGCGCTGCCGTGCGGGCAGTGCCGCGACGCCCTGGAGCAGCGCGCGGACGTCCTCGCCGTGCACGACGTGGTGCTCGGCGGAGCCCGCCTCCCCGGGCGGGGCGAGCTGGGCGTGCTTGCGCCGCGCCATGCGCAGGTGCCGCAGCCGGCTGCGGCAGGCGTTGCAGACGCTGGAGCGCAGGTAGGCGAGGGCCGCGTTCTGGTCGCGCAGCCTCCCGCGCCTGCGGTGCAGGCGGACGAACGCGTCCTGGACCACGTCCTCGGCGTCGTCGGCCCCGAGGAGCGTGGCGAGCCGGACAAGGCCCCAGAAGTGGCCTGTGAACAGTTCCTCGTACCCGTCATCGGCGCGCGCGAGCGGCAAGGCGATGGCCTCTACTGTCTGGTGGGACGTCACGGGCCAGAGACGAACGTGCGCCGGGATGGTTTACCTCCCGGGCCGGACTTTCTCGCGCTCAGTACGGATACGGGCCGGGGACCGAGGCGGAGGCGGATGCTCGCCTGGCGTTGCCTCGCCGGACGAGGAGGAACACGAACGCCAGGATGGCGAGGACGCCGAGCAGGACCGCGACCAGCACGGACAGGCCCAGATAGGCGTGGATGGTGTCGTCCGGTGTCACCAGCAGCGGGCCGCTCACGCCGCCGCAGGTCAGCTTCGCCTGCCCGCTCACCGGCGCCTCGAACGAGCCGACGTAGCGGTAGGACTGGTGGTCGGACTCGGCCCAGGAGTTCTTCGTGGTCAGCCGGACGGGCCCGGACGCATCCCCCACCCGCACGGTGCAGGAGCGCGGGGTGGAGGCGCCGTCCCGGACGTAGAGGAAGTAACCGCGGCCCTCCGTCAGCTCGACGCTCACCCCGGAGCGCGCGTCACCGACCTCCGAGGGCCCGGAGGCGGCCTCGGAGTCGTCCCAGAACAGGGCGAGCATGACGGCCATCCCCACCACGGCCACGAGGGCGAACACGATGGGCAGGGTGTACCAGCCGGCGCTCGGCCCGGCGCGCGACGGTCGGGCGGGCGGCGGCGCCCAGGGCGGACCCCCAGGGCCGGGTCCCATGGGCGGCGGTCCGCTGGGCGGGTTCGACCCGGGCCACATCCTCGTACTCCCCCTGCTGTCTCGGTGAGCGCCACGATCCCAGAGAATCCCTCGGCCCGCCAACGGCAAGGGTTGGCCGATCGGCTACCTTACTAGGTAGTAGCCCCATCGATCCGGCCGACGGACACCGCCACCCCGCCGGGGTCGTACGGCGCGCACAGGAGACCGCATGGCCCTCAGGGACCGACTGCCCGCTCCACCGATCAGGCTCCGCCGCCCGCGCGGCATCCCGCGCCCCCGGGGCCTGCCGCGCTACACCGCCGAGCGCGACCTGCCGGTGACCATGCCGGACGGCGTGACGCTGCTGGCCGACCGGTACGTCCCGACGGGCGTCCGCCGCCCGCCGCCCACGATCCTGGTGCGGACGCCGTACGGGCGCCGCGGACCGGCGGCGGTGCTCAACGGTCTGCCGTTCGTCCCGTTCGGCTTCCAACTCGTCGTACAGAGCGCGCGCGGGACGTTCGGTTCGGGCGGCGAGTTCGACCCGCTCGGCAGCGAGCACGACGACGGGCTCGCCACCGTGGAGTGGCTGAAGCGGCAGCCGTGGTTCAGCGGTTCGTTCGGCACCTACGGCGCCAGCTACCTGGGCTACTCGGCGTGGGCCGTCGCGGCGGAGGCCGGGCCCGAGCTGAAGGCGATGTCGCTGCAGATCACGGCGTCGTCGTTCCGGGACGCCGCGTACGTCGGCGGGTCGTTCGCGCTGGAGTCCACGCTCTCCTGGACCGGCCTGACGCACCGCCAGCAGGAGCCGTTCGGCATGCTCACCGCGCCGCTGCTGTCGCGCCGCCGCGCCGTGCGGGCCGCCCGGTCCGGCCGCCCGCTGTCGGAGCTGGACGTGCTGGCGGGCGGCGCGCCCATGCGGTTCTACCAGGACCTGCTCGCCAACCACGCGCCCGGCGGCGGCTTCTGGGACAAGCGCGACTTCAGCGGCCGGGTCGGCGAGGTCGCCGCGCCGGTGAACCTGCTCGGCGGCTGGTACGACGTGTTCCTGCCGTGGGAGCTGAAGGACTACCTGGCGCTGCGGGCCGCCGGGCACCGCCCCTTCCTCACCATCGGGCCCTGGTGGCACACCGACGCCCGGCACGGCCTGGTGTCGTTCCGGGAGTCGCTCGCGTGGTTCCGCGCGCACCTGCGGGGCGACCCGTCCGGGCTGCGCGCCGACCCCGTCCGCCTGTACGTGACGGGGGCGCGCGAGTGGCGCCACTACCGGGACTGGCCCCCGCCCGGAATGCGCCAGGAGCGCTGGCACCTGCACGCCGGCGGCGGGCTCGGCGAGGACGGCCCGCAGGACGCGCCCCCGAGCACCTACCGGTTCGACCCGGCGCGGCCGACGCCCGCGCTCGGCGGGCCGACCCTGCTCGGCAGCTCGCGCCCCGTCGACAACCGGCCGCTGGAGCGGCGCCCGGACGTGCTGGTGTTCACCTCGCCCGTCCTCGCCGCCGACCTCGACGTGATCGGGCCGGTCGCCGCCGACCTGTTCGTCCGGTCCGACCGCGAGCACACCGACTTCGTGGTACGGCTCTGCGACGTCGCGCCGGACGGGACGTCCCGCAACGTCTGCGAGGGCGGCCTGCGCCTGCCCGCCGCCGGGGCCAAGCCCGCCGGGACGGCCGGCGTGCGCCGCGTCGCGGTAGACCTGTGGCCCACCGGGCACCGCTTCCCGCGCGGCCACCGCGTCCGCGTGCACGTCACCAGCGGCGCCCACCCCAAGGTCGCGGCCAATCCCGGCACCGGCGAGCCGCTCGCCACGGCCCGGACGATGGTCGACGCGCACCAGGAGGTGTTCCACGACCCCGGGCACCCGTCGGCGGTCCTGCTGCCGGTGGTGGAGCGGTCCGCCGAGGCCACCGTCCCCGCCCCGGCCGAGGAGGACCCCCGCTGACCCCGGGGCCGGGGCCGTCAGCGGACGGGGTGCCCGGCCGCGCCGATCGCCTCCTTCACGTCGGAGATCCTCAGGTCGCCGAAGTGGAAGACGCTGGCGGCGAGCACGGCGTCCGCCCCGGCGTCCACCGCGGGCGCGAAGTGCGCGAGGCTTCCCGCGCCGCCGCTGGCGATGACGGGCACCGACACCGCCGCCCTGACCCGGGCGAGCAGCTCCAGGTCGAAGCCGTCCCTCGTGCCGTCGGCGTCCATGGAGTTGAGCAGGATCTCGCCGACGCCGAGCTCCTGGCCGCGGCGGGCCCACTCGACCGCGTCGATGCCCGTCCCCTCGCGGCCGCCGTGCGTGGTGACCTCGAAGCCGGAGGGGGTGCCGGGCCTTCCGGAGGGCCCTCCGGAAGGCTGGACGCGGCGGGCGTCCACCGACAGCACGACGCACTGCGAGCCGTACCGGTGGGCCGCCTCGCGGAGGAACTCCGGGCGCCCGATCGCGGCCGTGTTGACCGACACCTTGTCGGCGCCCGCGCGCAGCAGCCGGTCGACGTCGTCGACGGTGCGGACGCCGCCGCCGACGGTCAGGGGGATGAACACCTGCTCGGCCGTCCGGCGGACCACGTCGTAGGTGGTGGAGCGGTCGCCGCTGGAGGCGGTGATGTCGAGGAACGTCAGCTCGTCGGCGCCCTCGGCGTCGTAGCGGCGGGCCAGCTCCACCGGGTCGCCCGCGTCCCGCAGGTTCTGGAAGTTGACGCCCTTGACCACGCGGCCGGCGTCCACGTCCAGGCAGGGGATGACCCGTACGGCGACGCTCACCTGACCGCCTCCAGGGCCTCTTCGAGCGTGAACGCCTGCGCGTAGAGCGCCTTCCCGACGATGGCGCCCTCGACGCCCTCGCCGGTGAGCCCGGCCAGGGCGCGCAGGTCGTCCAGGGACGAGACGCCGCCGGACGCGACGACGGGCCGGTCGGTGCGCGCGCACACCTCGCGGAGCAGGTCGGTGTTGGGGCCGCGCAGCGTGCCGTCCTTGGTGACGTCGGTGACGACGTAGCGGGGGCAGCCGTCGTCCTCCAGGCGGGCGAGGACCTCCCACAGGTCGCCGCCCTCGCGGGTCCAGCCCCGGGCGGCCAGGGTCGTGCCGCGCACGTCCAGCCCCACCGCGATCCGGTCCCCGTGCGAGGCGATGATCTTCCGGCACCAGGCGGGGTCCTCCAGCGCGGCGGTGCCGATGTTGACGCGCGCGCAGCCCGTCGCGAGGGCCGCCTCCAGCGAGGCGTCGTCGCGGATGCCGCCCGACAGCTCCACCTTCACCTCCAGCCGCCCGGTCATCTCGGCGAGCAGCTCGCGGTTGGAGCCCCGCCCGAACGCGGCGTCCAGGTCGACCAGATGGATCCACTCCGCTCCCGCGTCCTGCCAGGCCAGCGCGGCGTCGAGGGGGGCGCCGTAGGAGGTCTCGGTGCCGGCCTCGCCCTGGACCAGGCGGACGGCCCGGCCGCCGGCGACGTCGACCGCGGGAAGGAGCGTCAGTGTCATGCGGAAACCCTATCGAGGCTGATGGAGAGCGCCCGCGCCGTGGCGGGCGCCGCCGTGGGGCGAATGTGGGACGGACGTGGGGGCGGGCGTGGAACGGGCGTGGAGCGGGCGTGGGACGGTCAGGAGAGGGTGGAGAGCCAGTTGCGCAGGAGCGCAGCCCCCGCGTCGCCGGACTTCTCCGGGTGGAACTGCGTCGCGCACAGCGGCCCGTTCTCCACGGCCGCGACGAACCGGTCGCCGTGCTCGGCCCACGTCACCAGCGGCGGCTCGATGCGGCCGGTGGGGTCGGGCTCCAGGTCCCAGCGGCGGACGGCGTAGGAGTGCACGAAGTAGAACCGGGTGCCCGCGTCCATGCCCTGGAAGAGGACCGAGCCGCCCGGGGCGTCCACGGTGCTCCAGCCCATGTGCGGGACGACCGGCGCGTCCAGGCGTTCGACCGTGCCGGGCCACTCGTCGCAGCCCTCGGTGGTGACGCCGTGCTCGATGCCCTTGCCGAAAAGGATCTGCATACCGACGCAGATGCCGAGGACGGGGCGGCCGCCCGCGAGGCGGCGGCCGATGATCTGGTCGCCGCGCACCGAGCGCAGGCCCGCCATGCACGCGGCGAACGCGCCGACGCCCGGGACGACCAGGCCGTCCGCGGCGAGCGCGGCGTCCCAGTCGGCCGTGACGGTCACCTCGGCGCCCGCGCGGGCGACGGCCCGCTCGGCCGACCGCAGGTTCCCCGACCCGTAGTCCAGGACGACCACGCCCGGGCTCACAGCCACATCACTCCCCCGGCGAAGGCCAGCCCCGCGAGGACGAGCACCAGCAGCGCGGCGATCTTGAGGCCCTGCTTGACGAAGCTGTAGACGCCCGCGAGCAGGAACAGCGCGACCGCGAACACCGCGACGTTGGCGTAGGTGAAGGTCTGGCCGCCGATCTCCACCGCTACAGCGCCCCCTTGGTGGAAGGGATGCCGTGCACCTTCGGATCGAAGGCGACCGCGTCGCGCAGCGCGCGCGCCAGCGCCTTGAACTGGGCCTCGACGATGTGGTGGGCGTTGCGCCCGTACGGGACGTGGACGTGCAGCGCCACCTGCGCGTTGGACACGAACGACTCGAAGACGTGCCGGGTCATGGTCGTGTCGTACTCCGGGCCGATCATCGGGGCCATGCCCTCGGGCTCGACGTGCACCAGGTAGGGGCGGCCGGACACGTCCACCGTCACCTGGGCGAGCGCCTCGTCCAGCGGGATCGAGGCGTCGGCGAAGCGCCGGATGCCGGACTTGTCGCCCAGCGCCTCCCGGAACGCCTGGCCGAGCGCGATGGCGGTGTCCTCGATCGTGTGGTGGCTGTCGATGTGCAGGTCCCCGGCGGTCTTGACGGTCAGGTCGAACGACCCGTGCTTGCCGAGCTGGGCCAGCATGTGGTCGAAGAACCCCACCCCGGTGGCCACGTCGACCTGCCCGGTGCCGTCCAGGTCGATCTCGACGAGGACCTGGGTCTCCTTGGTCCCGCGCTCGACTCTGCCCTTGCGCGTCACAGACTCTCCTTCATCGCGTTCTTCAGTGCGGTACGGAAGGCGGCCATCTCCTCCGGGGTGCCGACGCTCACCCGCAGCCACTCGGGCGGCCCCACCTCCCGGATCAGCACGCCCTCGCCGAGCATGGCCTCCCAGACGCGCCGCCGGTCCGGGAACGTCCCGAACAGGACGAAGTTGGCGTCGGAGTCGGCCACCGCGAACCCCTCGGCGCGCAGCCACGCGACGGCGGCGTCGCGCTCGCGGCGCAGCGCCTCGACGCCGCCGAGCAGCTCCGCGCCGTGGGCGAGGGCCGTGCGCGCCACCGCCTGGGTCACCGCCGACAGATGGTACGGCAGCCGGACCAGCAGCAGCGCGTCGATGACGGCGGGATCGGCGGCCAGGTACCCCAGGCGGGTGCCGGCCATCGCGAACGCCTTGGACATCGTCCGGGTGACGATCAGCCGCGGGTGGCCGCCCAGCAGGGTCAGCGCCGAGGGCGTCCCCGCACGGCGGAACTCCGCGTACGCCTCGTCCACCACGACCATGCCGGGCGCGGCCTTCAGGACCGCCTCGATCGCCTCCAGCGGCAGGGCGGTGCCGGTCGGGTTGTTCGGCGAGGTGAGGAACACCACGTCGGGCCGGTGCTCCTCGACCGCCGCCACCGCCCGCTCCGGCTCCAGGCCGAAGTCCTCGTCGCGGAAGGCGTTCACCCAGCGGGTGCCCGACACCCGGGTGATGACCGGGTGCATCGAGTAGGACGGCTCGAAGCCGAGCGCGGCGCGGCCGGGGCCGCCGAACGCCTGGAGGACCTGCTGGATGATCTCGTTGGAGCCGTTGGCGGCCCACACCCGACGGCCGGTGAGCCCGAGGCCGGGGGTGTCGGCGTCCAGGAACGCCGCGAGGTCGTCGCGGAGCGCGACGGCGTCGCGGTCGGGGTAGCGGTTGAGCGTCCCGGCGACGTCCGCGACGGCCTCGCCGAGGGCCTTCACCAGCCGCTCGGACGGCGGGTAGGGGTTCTCGTTGGTGTTCAGCGCGTACGGCACGTCCAGCTGCGGCGCCCCGTAGGGCTCCTGGCCGCGCAGGTCGTCGCGGATCGGCAGGTCGGACAGGGACGTCACGAGGGGATCCCCCAGCCGAAGCGCGCCTTCAGCGCGGCGCCGTGGGCGGGCAGGTCCTCGGCCTCGGCGAGCGCCACCACGCGGGCGGTCGCGTCGGCGAGGGCGGCGCGGTCGTACTCCACGACGTGGACGCCGCGCAGGAACGACTGGACCGACAGCCCGGAGGAGTGGCAGGCGCACCCCCCGGTCGGCAGCACGTGGTTTGACCCGGCGAGGTAGTCGCCGAGCGACACCGGCGCGTGCGGGCCCACGAAGACCGCGCCGGCGTTGCGGACGCGGGCGGCGACGGCGGCGGCGTCGGCGGTCTGGATCTCCAGGTGCTCGGCGGCGTAGGCGTCCACGACCTTGAGGCCGTCGTCGACGCCGTCGACCAGCACGATGCCGGACTGCCGGCCGGCCAGGGCCTCGGTGATCCGCTCGGTGTGCCGGGTGCGGGCCACCTGGGCCTTCAGCTCGTCCTCGACCGCGTCGGCGAGCCGGACGGAGTCGGTCACCAGCACGGCGGCGGCGAGCGGGTCGTGCTCGGCCTGGCTGATCAGGTCGGCGGCGACCTCCACCGGGCTCGCGGTGTCGTCGGCGAGGATGGCGATCTCTGTCGGCCCGGCCTCGGCGTCGATGCCGATCACGCCCTTGAGCAGCCGCTTGGCGGCGGTGACGTAGACGTTGCCGGGCCCGGTGACCAGATCGGCGGGCGCGCACTCCTGGGTACCGTAGGCGAACATCGCGATGGCCTGGGCGCCGCCGGCCGCGTGCACCTCCTCGACCCCGAGCAGCGCGCAGGCCGCGAGGATCGCCGGGTGCGGCAGGCCGCCGAACTCCTTCTGGGCGGGCGAGGTGACGGCCAGCGAGGCGACGCCCGCCTCCTGCGCCGGGACCACGTTCATGACCACGCTGGAGGGGTACACGGCGCGGCCGCCCGGCACGTACAGCCCGACGCGCCCGACCGGGATCCAGCGCTCGGTGACGGTGCCGCCCGGCACGACCTGCGTGGTCACGTCGGCGCGGCGCTGGGCGCGGTGCACGGCGCGGGCCCGGCGGACGCTCTCCTCCAGCGCGTCGCGGACGGCCGGGTCGAGGCCGCCGAGGGCCTCGCGGACGGCCTCGTCCGGCACCCGGGTGCGCTCCAGCTCCACCCCGTCGAAGGTCCTGGTGTGCTCCCGTACCGCCGCCGAGCCGCGATGGCGCACGTCCTCGCAGATGGGCCGCACCTTGTCCAGGGCGGCCTCGATGTCGAGATCGGCGCGGGGCAGCACGGAGCGCAGGTCGCCGGGGAGCGAGCCGCGCAGGTCGATACGGGAAATCACCCGCACAGTCTACGGAGTGCCCTCCGCCACTCGCGCACCGTCTCACGTGCCGAGACGTCCGTGTCGGCCTTGGGAACGCTAGATCTTGAGGGTGCCGTCCAGGACCGTGACGGCCGAACCGGAGAGGATCACCCGGTCGCCGCGCAGGACGACGCGGACGTGGCCGCCGCGGGCCGACGCCTGGTAGCCGGTCAGGGCGTCGCGGCCGAGCCGCCGCGCCCAGTAGGGGGCGAGCGCGCAGTGCGCCGACCCGGTCACCGGGTCCTCGCCGTCGTCGGGCAGCGCCCGCGGGGCGAAGAAGCGCGACACGAAGTCGTGCTCCTGCCCGGCGTCCGCCGCCGCCGTCACGATCACCCCGCGGCCGTCGATCCGGGCGAGCGCGGCGATGTCGGGGGCCAGCTCGCGGACGGCCGTCTCGTCCGCGACCTCCACGAGCAGGTCGGCCTGGGAGTTCCGCCCGGTCCACAGCACGGGGACGCCGAGCGCGTCGGCCAGCTCGGCGGGGGCCTCCACGGGCGCGGGCGGGCCTGCGGGGAAGTCCATGGACAGCACCCCGTCCTCGTCCCGCGTGACCGTGAGCACGCCGCTCTTGAGGGTCAGGAAGCGGATCGGACGGCCGGGCGCGACCGTCCCGGTGTCGTAGAGGGCCTGCGCGCTCGCCATGGTGGCGTGCCCGCACAGCGCCACCTCGACCTTCGGCGTGAACCAGCGCAGCTCGTAGTCCGCCTCCGGGTCCTCGACGGGACGGACGAACGCCGTCTCGGCGTGCTTCATCTCCGCCGCGACCCGCTGCATCCAGGCGGGGTCGGCGGGGTCGTTGAGCAGGCACACCCCGGCGGGGTTGCCGGTGAACGGGCGTCCGGTGAAGGCGTCGACGACGAGGATCCTCATGCCGACGACGTTAGCGACCGCCGCGCCGCAGGTGATACCGCTGATCCCGGGAAAATGGCCCGCCGGGCTTCACACTGTGAGAAATCACGGCATACCAAGATCATTGGTCGGCACGTACCCTGGCGCGTGGGGCGCCGTCCCGGGGCGCCCAGAAACATGGGAGACCCCTGTGACCGAGCGGCTCGCCCTGTTTCCGCTGGGCACCGTCCTGTTCCCCGGCCTGGTGCTGCCCCTGCACCTGTTCGAGGAGCGCTACCGCCTGATGGTCGGCGACCTCCTCGAACGGCCCGAACCGCGCCGG
Source organism: Actinomadura rubrisoli (assembly GCF_004349215.1). Taxonomy (GTDB): domain Bacteria; phylum Actinomycetota; class Actinomycetes; order Streptosporangiales; family Streptosporangiaceae; genus Spirillospora; species Spirillospora rubrisoli. The sequence goes on from NZ_SMKU01000117.1 coordinate 22,776, forward strand.
TTCGGCGTCGTCGGCATCGAGCTCGGCCACGAGGTCGGCAACGAGTCGGCGCGCCGCCTGGCGGAGGTCGGCTGCGTCGCCGAACTGCACGACGTGACGGCGCACCCGGACGGCCGGTACGACATCATGACCATCGGCACCCGCCGGTTCCGGCTCAAGGGGCTCGACCGGTCGCGGCCCTACCTTCAGGGCGAGGTGGAGTTCCTGCCCGAGGAGCCGGGGACCGGCGCCGCCCCGGTGGCGCGGCGCGTCCGCCGCCTGTTCCTGCTGTACCGGGAGCTGCTGGCCGTGGCCGGGGTGGGGATCGCCGACGAGATCGAGCTGCCGGACGACCCGGTGCGGCTGTCCTACGTCATCGCGGCCTCCGTCGTCCTGGACGGGCACGACAAGCAGCGCCTCCTGGAGTGCGAGGACGCCGCGCTCCGGCTCGCGGCCGAGCGGGATCTGCTCGCCCGCGAGAACCGCATCCTGGACTCGCTCCCGATGATCCCGGCGGGCCAGTTCCTGGACGGCTCGTTCGCCCCGAACTGATCGGCGCGGGCAGACTGTCCCCATGAGCGCCGCCAAGCCCAAGGGGGCCGGGGGGACCCCGGCCACCGTCGCCGCCGCCAAGGCCGGGATCGACTTCACGCTGCACGCCTACGAGGCGGACCCGAACGCCGGGTCCTACGGGGAGGCGGCCGCCGACGCGCTCGGCATCGCCCACGACCGGATCTTCAAGACGCTGCTCGCCGAGGTGGACGGGCGGCTCACCGTCGGCGTCGTCCCGGTGTCGTCCAGCCTCGACCTCAAGGCGCTCGCGGCGGCGGCCGGCGGCAAGAAGGCGCGGATGGCCGACCCGGGCGACGCCGAGCGCGCCACCGGGTACGTCGTCGGCGGGATCAGCCCGCTGGGGCAGCGCAGGCGGCTGCCGACCGTGGTCGACGCGTCGGTGTCAGGGCTCGCGACCGTCTACGTCTCGGCCGGACGGCGCGGACTGCAGATCGAGCTCCTGCCCGCCGACCTCGTCCGCCTCACCGGCGCCGGCCTGGCCGCCATCGCCCGCGGGTAGCCGCCGGAACACCAGCTCCAGCAGCCCGTACGCGGCGACGGCCGGCAGTGGCCAGAACACCAGCAGGCCCTTGGCGCGCAGGTCGGCGACGCCGGTGACGGTCGAGCCGTCGCGCCCGTGGCGGGCGGCCCGGTGGAAGGCGTCCAGCCCGACCATGTGGCCGGTCCGCCAGGCGAGCACGGCCGCGGCGGCGCCGCCCACGGCCAGCCCGAGGATCAGCGCGACGTCGTTGCGCCGCCCGCCCGCCGCGTAGGCGGCGACGCCGCACAGCAGCCCGGCGACGAGGGCGATCAGGGCGAACCGCGCGTCGATCCCGATGGGGCCCTGCCCCTCGGGGTCGGCGAGCAGCGGCTGCCCCTGGACGATCACGTACGTCACCTTGGGGGCGATCTTGGCCCACAGCAGCCCGGCGGGCGGGCCGAGCAGGGCCACGATGACGGTGGTGACCACCCAGGTCGCGAAGAGCCTCCCGGTCGGTCGCCGCACCTCGTACGCTCCTAGATGAAGGTGTCCTGATGACAGCGAAAGCCTAGCCTGCCCGCCTCAGCCGAATCGACCATCGAACGGTGCTCGATTCCCGCCCACAACCGCCCCGATCACTGGGATAATGTGCCCGACATGTCCGGATTCAGCCCCGCGTTCGAACGCCTCGGCGCCGCCCTGGCGGCCGTCGTCCTGCAACAGCAGGAGACGCTCGCCGAGTTCCTCCCGCGCGAGGACTGGAGCGCCGACCTCACCGCCCGCACCTACGCCAGCGGCGGCGTCAAGGTGCGGGTGTCGCTGCTCGGCAGCTACGCCGCCCGCGAGCGCACCTGGCTGTGGGGCTGGGCCAACCCCCAGTTCGGCGACGCGCACCCCGCGGTCGGCCCGACGCTGGCCATCCGCGCCCTCGGCGAGCGGCTCGGCATCACCGAGTTCACCACCCCCGAGGTCGACCTGTCCTGGTACGAGGGGCCGGCCGGGCACGGCGGCGAGCTCATCGCGATGGCCGCGGGCGGCGTCCTCGGCGGCGCCGGGTACATCGGCGCGGGCTACGACGGCGGCTCCGCCTACCTGCACGTGGACGACCCCCAGGCCCCGCCCGCCGGCTGGGACCCCTGTCTCTTATACACA
>NZ_SMKU01000118.1 GCF_004349215.1 Actinomadura rubrisoli
CTGAGGGGGTTGCTGGGGTTGCTGCCACTGGGGACCTTGGTACGGGGGCGGCGGGCCGTACGAACCCTGCCCCTGCGGCGGCTGGTAAGGCCGCCCGCGGTCGGAATCGCTCATTGGGTCAGTCCTCCAGGCGAAGCAACATCCGGGTGTTGCCCAACGTATTCGGCTTGACCCGGTCGAGGTCCAGGAACTCTGCCACGCCTTCGTCGTAGGAGCGGAGGAGCTCCTCGTACACCTCCGGTGCCACCGGAGTACCAAGGATCTGCTCGAAGCCGTGGCGCGCGAAGAACTCCACCTCGAAGGTAAGGCAGAACACCCTCCGCACGCCGAGTTCGCGAGCGGTCTGCAACAGCCGCGTGACGATCCGGTGACCGATGCCGCGGCCGCCGTATCCCTTGTCGACGGCGACCGAGCGGACCTCGGCCAGGTCCTCCCACATCACGTGCAGGGCGCCGCAGCCGACGATCGGGCCGGGCACCCGCCCCCGGGCCTCTTCGGCGATCCCCTGCATGTCCTCGGCGACCCAGAACTCCTGGACGTCCTCGTACAGGTTCACCGTGGACTTGTTGAGCATGCGCCGCCCCGACCCGGCGTACAGGTCGACCAGTCTGCGGATCTCCTCGACGTCGGCGGTACGGGCACGCCTGATCACGACTTCCACAAACAGGCGACATTATCGAACGCCCGGCACTTACCTGACGTCGACGTCCACATACGGATGGTGACGGCCCGTGCGGTGACTAGATAAAAGCGACTAGCCCGGGCCGTGTTCGGCCCGTGATAGTGACCTGAAACACACTCCCGGTCACGGACAGAAGCGGCACTCCACCGTGAACTGTCTTCACGACCTGCGATTTCGCATGTTCCGGTTGGCATCCAATGCCGCGTCCGTTAGTCTCCTGCGCTGACGTCGGCCAACCGCACGACGGAGGCCGAACCGCCGAGTCCACGGGCCGCAACCAGCGTCCCGGGGAGCCGGGGAACCACTCACGGAGCGCCCAGGGGATCGCCCCTGGTCAGGCGCCGTCAGGGGTGAATCCGCAGTCCGCGTGGACCGAACCCCGCGCGTCCGCGGACGGGCAACTCCCGCCCGAACCCGTCAGCTAACTCGGTAGGCGGACGAGGAGAGGAGAATTGGTGGAGCCATTGCGGCCTGCACCCTTTTCACGCTCTGCATGCTCACGGAACAGAGGGACGGCCCGTTCCCGGGGCCGCGCGCTCACCGTGGCGGGCGCTCTAGTCGCCCTTTCGATCGCGCCGAACGCGATCGCCCCGCACACCGTCACGGCCCACGCCGACCCTGAGCCCTCGACGAAGGAGCTCAAGTCGCAGGCGACCAAACTGGCCGACCAGCTGGAGCAGCTCACCGAGCAGTACAACGGGCTGAAGGTCAAGCTCCAGCAGTCGCAGCGGGCCGCCAAGGTCGCCACCGACAACGCCAAGCGCCAGGAGAAGGCGCTGCAGGGCATCCGCGAGAAGGTGGGCTCGCTCGCCGCCACCAGCTACATGCAAGGCGGCTCCGACCCCACGGTCTCCTTCGTCGCCTCACAGGACCCGCAGGCCGTCCTCGACCAGGCCGCCACGCTCAACTTCTTCGCCACCCGGGACAGCGCCAAGGTCCAGGGCCTGATGCAGGCCATGCAGGCCGCCCAGCGCGCGCGCAAGTCCGCCGAGGAGCGGGCCAAGCAGGTGTCACAGCTGCGAGGGCAGCTCGACTCACAGCGCAAGAAGGTCGGGCAGCTCTACGAGAAGGTCCGCGGCAAGCTCGTCAAGAAGGACCCGTCCCAGCTGGGCAAGCTCCCCGTCGTCGGCACCGGCAAGGCCGCCCAGGCGCTCCGGTTCGCGATGACCAAGATCGGGCGCCCGTACGTGTGGGGCGCCGCAGGCCCGACCACGTTCGACTGCTCCGGCCTGACGATGTGGGCCTACAAGCAGGTCGGCATCAACCTGCCGCACTACACCGGCAGCCAGTGGAACGCCGGCACGCACATCTCCGAGGGCCAGCTCCAGCCGGGCGATCTGGTGTTCTTCCACTCCGACCTGCACCACATGGGGATGTACGTCGGCGACGGCAAAATGCTGCACGCGCCCCACACGGGCGACGTCGTGAAGATCGCCCCAATGGCCGGCCGCCCCTTCGCGGGCGGAGTCCGCGTCGCCTGATCCCAGGACGGTGTTCAGCCGTTCGATCTGACCCCCGCCCCCAAGCCGCCCGTCGGAACCCCGTGGTCCCCGCCTGCGCCGGTCGCTGGACATGCGACGGCATCGGCATGCGGTCCTGCGGGCGGGGGGCAATCGAGAGCTTCCGCCGGCGGCGGGCCATCTGGGGCCCGATCCACCGGAATGGTGAAGAGAGTCGAACGACGTCCGCGGCGACGCCCCTGCAGGGACCTACCTGTCAGAGAGCCGGCGCCGCCGCTGCGGGGTCGGACGGAGTTCGCGTGAGTTGGCCGCCTGGTTCCTTCGTAACGCCCGCCGTCCCCTGACGAGCGCCTTTTGGCACAACTAGATGAGCTGCCTTCGAGCCGCCCACACCACGGCTTCGATAGGGGTGTTGACCTCCAGCCGGTCGCAGATGGTCCGCAACCGGCGACGCAAGGTCCGTGCGCTCAGTTCCAGCTTGCGTGCCGCCACATCGGCGGTGACACCGCTCGCGATCTGCGAGAGCAGCCGAATCTCTTCGTCGCTCAGCCGCAGATCGTCGGTGCCACGTCGTACGAGTGTGGCTTGTTCCACTCCGTCCTCCCTCGTCCGTGGTTGATGACCGCGGGGATGCAGCCGTCCGCTGCACAGGCACGGGTTGGGCCTCGATGCGTACGCGTTGGGTTGCCGGGTCCGGAGCCTTCCGGACTAGATCATCGGGTTCCTTTTCCGTTTCGGTAGCTTGGCCGGAGGTGGCCGATGGGCCGATTGGGGGCTCGTAAGGGGGAACTCCGGGTGACGATTCACTCGTTGGCCAACCGGACGATGACGCGCTCCCAGGGAAGGGCAGGCCCACGACGACGTGGGCGGGCCCCCGCCGGTGGGTGCGTCTCGCCGAGGACGGGTCAAGATCGCCAGCCATCCGAACCCGCCCCTTCTCGATGGGACTCAGCAGATCTGTCCGTGGACGAAGATCGTGAATCGTTTCAAGCTACGCTTCGGCTCGGAACGCTAGGCGGCCGGATCCGGCCCGTCAAGCGCTGGTCAAGTGCTATCTGTGCCCGTATGGTCGCTTTACGTGACCAGATGTGCGAGGTACAGCCGCATATAACTCCACTAGCTGCGAAAACAGTTTCCGGGGCGGACGAGGAGCGAGTTGCCACAGACGAGTATTCGTGAGGTCGCGAGACGCGCGGGCGTCTCAGTTGGGACCGTTTCGAATGTCCTAAACCGGCCAGATCTCGTGGCCGAAGCGACCCGTGACCGCGTTCGCGCGGCGATCGAGGAGCTCGGATTCGTCCGGAACGAGTCGGCCCGCCGGCTCCGGCAGCGCCCCGATCGCACCGCGGGCGAGTTCGGCGACGAGCCGCGCCGCGCCTTCGGCGTCGTCGTCGAGGACCTCAGCAACCCGTACGCGACCGGCGTGGTGCGCGGCGCCGAACAGGCGCTCAACGAGGCGGGCCACGACGTCCTCTGGCTCTCCAGCGACCATTCCACCGCCAAGGAGCGGCGCTCGCTCGACCTGCTGGAGGACCAGAACGCCGCGGGCGTCCTGATCATCCCCGTCGGGCTGGACCGCTCGGACATCGCCCGGCTCCGCGCCGCGGGGATCAGCATCGTGCTGATCGACCACGACGAGCCGGGCGCGTGCTCGGCGCAGGTCGACCACGTGGCCGGCGGCGAGATCGCCGCCGCGCACCTGCTCGGCATCGACCGCGGGCGGGTGGCGTTCGTGACCGGCGCGCCGGAGCCCAGGCCCTGCGTCGAGCGACGCGACGGCGCGGCCCGCACCCTGGTCGAGGCGGGTTTCGGCAAGCCCGTCACGCTCGTTCAGGACGCGCTGAGCCCGAGCGAGGGCCAGCTGGGGGCCCAGCGCCTCATGGCGATGTCACCCGTGCCCAACGGCGTGTTCTGCGCGAACGATCTGCTGGCCATCGGAGTGATCAACGAGCTGTGCCGGCTCGGCGTCCGCGTCCCGGAGGACATCGCGGTGATCGGCTACGACGACATCGAGCTGGCCGCGAGCGCCGCCGTCCCGCTGACCACGATCCGCCAGCCGCGCCATGAACTGGGTTGGGAGGCCGCCGAACTCGCCCTCGCCGAGATCCGCGAGGGCAAGTCCCACCAGCACCGGCAGGTCGTCCTCACGCCCGACCTCGTGATCCGGGAATCCGCCTGACACGCGCGGGAACCCGGCCCCGGCACCGCTACTCCGGCTTGACCAGCGGGAACAGGATCGTCTCCCGGATGCCCTTGCCGGTGAACGCCATGATCATCCGATCGATGCCGGCGCCCAGCCCGCCCGTCGGCGGCATCGCGTACTCCAGGGCCCGCAGGAAGTCCTCGTCCAGCTGCATGGCCTCCGGGTCGCCGCCCGCCGCGAGCATCGACTGCTCGGTGAGCCGGCGGCGCTGCTCGACGGGGTCGACCAGCTCGGAGTAGGCGGTGCCCAGCTCCGTCCCGAAGCCGATGAGGTCCCACTTCTCGGTGAGCAGCGGCTCCGCGCGGTGCTGGCGGGTCAGCGGCGAGGTCTCCACCGGGTAGTCCATGACGAACGTCGGCTGGACGAGGGTGTGCTCGATCAGCGCCTCGAACAGCTCCTGGACGAGCCTGCCCTGCCCCCACTTGGGATCCCAGGCGATGTCGCGCCCGTCCGCGAGCTTGCGGACGGCCTCGATCGGCGTGTGCGGCGTGACCTCCTCGCCGAGCGCCTCCGACACCGACCCGTACAGCGTGATGCGCGGCCACTCCCGCAGCCCGAGGTCGACCTCGACGCCGTCGTGGACGACCACGGTGGTGCCCAGCGCGGCGACGACCGCCTTCTGGTACATCCGCTGGGTCAGGTCGGCCATGTCGTTGTAGTCGAGGTAGGTCCCGTACGCCTCCAGCATCGTGAACTCCGGGTTGTGCGTGGAGTCCGCGCCCTCGTTCCGGAAGTTCCGGTTGATCTCGAAGACCTTCTCGATGCCGCCGACGACCAGCCGCTTCAGGTACAGCTCGATCGCGATGCGCAGGTAGAGATCCATGCCGTAGGCGTTGATGTGCGTCCTGAACGGACGCGCCGCCGCCCCGCCGTGGACGGGCTGCAGCATCGGGGTCTCGACTTCGAGATAGCCCTCCTCGTGCCAGAAGTCCCGCACCGCGCGCACGGTGGCGCTGCGGACGCGGGCCATCTTCCGGGCCTCGTCGTTGACGATCAGGTCGACGTAGCGCTGCCGGACCCGAGCCTCCGGATCGGTGAGGCCCGCGTGCTTCTCCGGCAGCGGCCGCAGGCACTTGGACGTGATCGCGAAGCGGTCCGCCATGATCGACAGCTCGCCGCGCCGGGAGGTGATGACCTCGCCTTCGACGCCGATGTGGTCGCCGAGATCGACCTCGCGCTTCCAGAAGTCGAGCTGCTCCTCGCCGACGTTGGCCAGCGACAGCATGACCTGGAGATCGCCGCCGCCGTCCCGGATCGTCGCGAAGCACAGCTTGCCGCCGTTGCGGACCAGCATGACGCGGCCGGTGACGCCGACCCGCTCCCCTGTCTCGGTGCCCGGCTCAAGACCGGGGTGTTTCGCGCGGATCTCGGCGATCGTCGCCGTACGCGGAAAACTCACCGGATAGGGGTCGATCCCGCTCTCGCGGAGGCGGTCGAGCTTCTCCCGGCGCACACGCATCTGCTCGGGAAGATCATCCAGGATCTCGTCACTCACATCCCAAGGCTATCCAGGCGGCCATATGCCCGCGAACGAGTTACGTGTGCTCCGATGCGCGTCCTGGCAGCAGGACGGGGCTGAGGTCGCGGGCTATGGCCGCCGCTAGGGTCCGGAAGGTTTGTACCTCGGGGTTCGGGTCGTCCCGGCGCGTCGCTAGAACACTGTTGTCCCAGGGTGCGTCCAGGATGGGCACGTACCGGACGCCTGGCCAGGGATAGAAGCGGGCGAACGAGCCCAGCGCCGAGCCCGCGCCCCGGCCGCCGGCGACGCTGGCGAGCACCTCGTCCGCGTTGCGGGCGCTGGTCGGGACTGCCGCGCGGCCACGCGTCGCCCCGCGCGGAGGTGAGTACAGGTAGTCCTTGAAGGAAGGCGCCGCGCTGACCGTCGCCCTGCACCTGCCGGTTCTGAACGCGGTGGCGGCGGTGCTGCTGGGCGCCGGGTACGGCTTCGTCCTGACCTACAGCCTCGGCGAGGTCGCCCGCCTTGCGCGGCCAGGTGAGCTCGCCGGGCTCACCGCCGCGGCCTACGCGCTGATCTACGTGGGCATGTTCATGCCGCCGGTGCTCGCGCGCCTCCAGCACCTCGCGGGGCTGCCGTATCTGTTCTGCGGCCTTGCCAGGCTCGCGACCTGCGCGCTTCTGTCCACTTTTCGCGCACTTCCGGGGCCCTCGCCCGCGCACCGTGCGTAGTCTTCGCCCATGGCGGGCGACACGTACGAGGACTGGACGGGTCACGTGATCGTGTGGGGGCTCCAGAGCCTCGGCCTGCGCATCGTCGAGCAGCTCCGGGAGGCCGGCGAGCGGGTCGTCGTCGTGGACGACGAGGACGACCCCCGGCTGAGGCACGTGGTGCGCGGATGGGGCGTCCCGCAGCTGAACGGCAAGGCGGTGCCCGCGGAGACGCTCGCCGAGGCCGGGGCGGCGGGCGCGCTCGCGGTGATCTGCGTGGAGCGCACGGACCTGCGGAACCTGGAGATCTCGCTGGTCGCCCGCGAGATGCGCCCGGACCTGCGGGTCGTCACCCACATCCGGAACGCGGCGGTCGGCCGGGCGCTCGCCGAGGATCCGGGCCCGGGCGCCGTCCTGGACGTGGCGGCGCTGTCGGCGCCGTCGGTCGCCGAGGCGTGCCTGGGCGGCGACATGCAGGAGCTGGCGATCGGCGGCACCCGCCTCGTGGTCGGCTCGGCGCGCGCGGCGGCGACCGGCACGCTGCGCGAGCTGTACGGCGACGCCGCCGCCCCTCTCGCGGTGTCCTCCGACGCCGGGGTGCTGGTGTGCCCGTCCCGCGACCACAAGGTCCAGGACGGGGACGGCGTCACGCTGATGGGCGCCCAGGACGAGCTGCTGGCGCGCGGTGTCGCCGTGGGCGGCCGGGCTCCGAGCGCCAGGCCGTCCTGGCGGGGCGCCCTGATGGTGCGGCTGCGCTGGATCGCCGACGAGGCGGGCCCGGGGCTGCGCAGAGCGCTGGCCTCGATGCTCCTGCTCGTCGCCGCGTCCACCGTCGTCCTGTGGCACGGGTACGCCACGCCCGGCATGAGCCCTCTGGACGGCCTGTACTTCACCATCGAGACGATCGCCACGGTCGGCTTCGGCGACTTCTCCTTCGCCGACCAGCCGACCTGGCTGCGTATCTACGCGACCTGCCTGATGCTGCTCGGCGTCACCAACACCGCCGTCCTGCTCGCCTACCTCACGGACCTGCTGGTCAGCCGCAGGCTGGAGCGCTCGTCGGGACGGCGCAGGGCGGCGCGCATGTCCGGGCACGTCGTCATCGCGGGCCTGGGCACGGTCGGCGTCGCGGCGGTGAGCGCCCTGCACGCGCACGGCCACGAGGTCGCGGTAATCGAGCGGGACGACGACAGCGCGTTCCTGGACCAGGCGCGCGCGCTCGGCGTCCCCGTCATCTTCGGCGACGCCACCGTGCCGGCGACGCTGGCGGCAGCCGGGATCTCCCGCGCGGCCGCGGTCGCCGTCCTCACCAGCGATGACATGGTCAACATCGAGACGGCACTGGCGCTGCGCAACGTGCTGGGCGAGCGCTGGGACCGGGTCCCGGTCGTCCCGCGCATCTTCGACCGGACGCTCGCCCGGACCCTGGCGGACCGCTTCGGCTTCGCCCACGTGCGCTCGACGGCGGAGCTGGCCGCCCCCTGGTTCGTGGGCGCCGCGCTCGGCCTGGACGTGCTCGGGACCCTCACGGCCGAGGGACGCCCGCTCATGGCCGGGCGGTTCACGGTCACGCCGGGCAGCGCACTGCAGGGCACGACCGTCCGGGACCTGCTGCCGGAGCAGATCCGGGTCCTGGCACTCGATCGCAGGAGGCCGGGGCCCCCGTCCACCGGGAGCTGCCTGAAAGCGGACGAGGACGACCGTCTCGGCTCGGGAGACGGCGCCTACGTCATCGGACCACACGCCGAGCTGTTGGGACTATTGAGACGAGCCCGCCCACAAGCCGCACCCACAGCGCCCACACCAGGCGAGGACGGATCCTAGGTCACGTTCAAGGACCTCAAGTGTCACGCGAGCGCGAAACTCTGACCGGTGGGGCGACGCCGGAGGCGAGCCCCACCGGGAAGATCGCGAAGCGATGCCGCGCTCGCCCAAGCACGGTCAGCGGGCGAGCCGCCAGGCGAGCCCGATGGGCCGGGGTTGCTTAAACACAGCCGCCAGGCGAGCGCCCCTGGGCCGGGGTTGCTTAAATATTGCGCTCGTAGATCAGGCGGAGGCCGACGAGGGTGAGCCACGGCTCGAACGCGTCGATGCAGCGGGACTCCTCCAGGACGAGCGGGGCCAGGCCGCCGGTCGCGATGACCGTGACCTCCTCCGGCTCGTCCGCCAGTTCCTCCGACATCCGCTCGACGATGCCGTCCACCTGTCCGGCGAACCCGAAGATGATGCCGGACTGCAGCGCCTCGACGGTGTTCTTGGCGATCACGCTCCGCGGCCGGACCAGCTCGATCTTGTGGAGCTGGGCGCCGCGCGACGACAGCGCGTCTATGGAGATCTCGATGCCCGGGGCGATGGCGCCGCCCACGTACTCGCCCTTGGCGGACACGGCGTCGAACGTGGTGGCGGTGCCGAAGTCGACCACGATCGCCGGGCCGGAGTGCAGGTGGACGGCGGCCAGCGCGTTCACGATGCGGTCGGCCCCGACCTCCTTGGGGTTGTCCATCCGGACGGGCACCCCGGTCTTGACGCCCGGCTCCACGATGATCGCCTGGACGTCGCCGTAGTAGCGGCGGCACATCTCCCGCATCTCGTGCAGGACGGACGGGACCGTGGAGCACAGCGCGATGCCGCTGATGTCGGTATCGGCCAGCAGGGGGCTCTGCTGGACGAGCCCTTGGAGGACCACGGCGATCTCGTCGGCGGTCCGCCGCGGATCGGTGTTGATCCTCCAGTGCTCGATCACCTCGTCGCCCTCGAACAGGCCGAGGACGGTATGGGTGTTGCCGACGTCGATGGTGAGCAGCATCAGGTCCCCGCTGATCAGGTGAAGTCAAGGCCGATGTCGAACACGCGCGCCGAGTGCGTCAGCGCGCCGACTGCAAGGTAGTCCACACCGGTCACGGCGACGTCTCGGGCCCTGTCCAGGGTAAGCCCCCCGCTGGCCTCCAGTTCCGCCCGGCCCGCCACGAGGCGCACCGCCTCGGCCATCTCTGCGTCGGTCATGTTGTCGAGCAGGATCGAGCCGGCCCCGGCGGCGAGGGCTTCCTCGACCTGCGCCAGCGTGTCGCACTCCACCTGGACGTGCAGGGACGGGTAGACGGCGCGGATCGCCGCGTACGCCTTGGTGACCGAACCGGCGGCCGCGACGTGGTTGTCCTTGATCAGCGCCGAGTCGTGCAGGCCCATCCGGTGGTTGACCCCGCCGCCGCACCGCACCGCGTACTTCTGGAGGGCGCGCAGGCCGGGCAGCGTTTTGCGGGTGTCGCGGACCTTCGCCTTGGTGCCCTCCATCGCGTCCGTCCAGCGGCGTGCGGCGGTCGCGATGCCCGACAGGTGGGTCAGCAGGTTCAGGGCCGTCCGCTCGGCGCGCAGGAGGGCCCTGGTCGGCCCGCTGACGGAGATGAGGACCTGGCCGGGGACGACGCGGTCCCCGTCGGCGGCCTTCGGCTCGTACGCCACGTCCAGCAGCTCGAACACGACCGCGGCGACGGGGACGCCGGCGACGACGCCGTCCTCGCGGGCGGTGAAGTCCCCGGTCGACTCCTCCCGCGGCGTGAAGATCGGCTCGCTGGTGACGTCCGCCTCGCCGTCCTCGGTGAGGGCGGCGCGCACGAGGCCGTCCACAGCCTGTGGATCGAGCCCGGCCTCCCGCAGGGACCGCTCCAGTTCCGGTGTCATGCGCGCGTTCCTTCCGAAGGTTCGTAGGTCGTTGTGAGTGCGTTCCCGTTCAGGCGGGTGACCAGGTGGCCGCGCCAGCCGGCGTCCGAGCGGTCCGGGAAGTCCTCCCGCCAGTGGCTGCCGCGGGTCTCCTCGCGGCGGTGGGCGGCGGCCACGATCGCGGTCGCGACCGTGTGCAGGTTGGTGACCTCCCACGCTTCCACGCCCGGCTCCACACGCGCGCCTGTGCGCGCCGGATCGGCCAGGCCGGCCAGCTCGCGTGTCGCGGCGGCCAGGCCCGCGGCGCCGCGCAGTACCCCGGCGTGGGACGTCATGATCTGCTGGATGTCCCCCCGCAGCGCCGGGTCCAGCAGGCCGCCGCGCCCCTGGGCGTCCCCCTCCTGGACGTCCCGCCCCTGGACGGTCTGGAACGGTCCCGGTGCGGTGGCGAGGTCGTCCGCGAGGGCGGTCGCGATCCGTCCGGCGAAGACCAGGCCCTCCAGCAGCGAGTTGGACGCCAGCCGGTTCGCGCCGTGCACGCCCGTGCACGCGACCTCACCGCACGCGTACAGGCCCGGCACAGACGTGCGGCCGTGCAGGTCGGTGCGGACGCCGCCGCTGGCGTAGTGCGCGGCCGGGACGACCGGGACCGGCTCCGTCACCGGGTCGATCATGTGGTGCCGGCAAGCGGCCAGGATGGTCGGGAACCGGGTCTCCCACACCGCGGCGCCGAGGTGCCGGCCGTCCAGCAGCATGCAGGACGCGCCGGTCTCCCGCATCCGGTTCATGATCGCCTTGGCGACGATGTCGCGCGGTGCCAGCTCGGCCAGCTCGTGCCGTCCGGCCATGAACCGCTCGCCCGCGTAGTCGACCAGGTGGGCGCCCTCGCCGCGCACCGCCTCGGAGATCAGCGGCTGCTGGCCCCGCGCGCCCTCGCCGAGCCAGAGCACCGTCGGGTGGAACTGGACGAACTCCAGGTCGGTGACGGCGGCCCCGGCGCGCAGCGCGAGCGCGACGCCATCGCCCGTGGAGACCTCGGGGTTGGTCGTGGCGGAGAACACCTGGCCGAGCCCGCCGGTGGCGAGCACGACGGCGCGCGCCAGGACGGCGCCGACGCCGCCGGGCTGGCCCTCGCCCATGACGTGCAGGGTGACTCCGGCGGCGCGCCCGGTGGCGTCCTTGAGCAGGTCCAGGACGAGGGCGTGCTCGATGACCTCGACGCCGGAGTCCTTGAGCGCGGCGAGCAGCGCCCGGCTGATCTCCGCGCCGGTGGCGTCGCCGCCCGCGTGCGCGATGCGGCGCCGGTGGTGGCCGCCCTCCCGGGTGAGCGCGATGCCGCCGCCGCTGGAGCGGTCGAACGCGGTGCCCAGCTCGATGAGCCCCCGCACGGCGTCCGGCCCTTCGGTGACGAGGGCCTGGACGGCGTCCTCGTCGCAGAGCCCGACACCCGCGGTGAGGGTGTCGGCGAGATGCTCGGCGGGGCTGTCGTCGGGGGCCAGCGCGGCGGCGATCCCGCCCTGGGCCCATCGGGTCGACCCGGCGTCCAGCAGCGCCTTGGTGACGAGCAGGACCCGCCCGTGGGGGCGGCAGCGCAGCGCCGTGACCAGCCCGGCGATCCCGGACCCGATGACGACGACGTCGGTTTCGGTGGTCCAGCCGGGGGCGGGGGCCGCGAGAACGGAAGGGATCATGAGCCCTCCTCGGGGTTCGATTCTCGTCATTGTGACATTAACCCCGGACCGGCTGAATGCCCGCCCCCCGGTTTCGGACATAAGTCACAGTGGATGAACACTCGGCGCCGCGCCGACCGGCGGAGCATGGCGAAACGGCCGCGGGCGCCGGTGGGGCGCGCGGCCGTTCGTCCCGTGGTCGGGATCAGCGGCGGAGGAGGTCCCCGCGCAGACCGCCCCCGCCGGGGACGGGCTCGGCCGGATCGGAGCCCAGCGAAATGATCTTGTTGGACCGGTCGACGTGCACGACGCGCGGCCGGAACCCGCGCGCCTCGGCGTCGTCGAGCTGCGCGTAGCTGTCCTGGTCGACGGTCAGCGACCCACGTAGTGCAGGTCGGCTCGGGTCACCGTCGCGCGGTGGATCTTCGACTTGAACATCGTCCGGAACATTCAGTGCTCCTTCGGGGCGCCGAGATGGAGGGGCACGTTGTCGATCAGGTGGGTGGTGCCGACCCGTCCGGCCACGGCGAGCACCGCGGGCCCGGTCCGCGCGTCCGCGACCTCGGTGAAGGTCGCGGGGTCGACCAGGGCGAGGTAGTCCAGTTCGAGCGGCGGCTCGGCGGCCGCCGCCTTGTCGAGGACGGCGCGGGCCGCGTCCCGGATCGCGCCGGGCCCGCCGGCGACGGCGTCCGCGCCCGCCCGCAGGGCCCGCGACAGGGCGAGCGCCGTGCGCCGCTCGCCGTCCGACAGGTAGCGGTTGCGGCTCGACAGGGCCAGCCCGTCGGGCTCCCGGACGGTCGGGCCGCCCACGATCTCCACCGGCACGTTCAGGTCGGTCACCATCCGGCGGATCATCGCGAGCTGCTGCGCGTCCTTCTCCCCGAAGACCGCGATGTCGGGGAGCACCAGGTGGAACAGCTTGAGCACGACGGTGAGCATCCCGTCGAAGTGGCCGGGCCGCGACGCGCCCTCCACCCGCGCGCCCATCGGCCCCGACTTGACCGTCACCTGCGGCTCCGCCGGGTACATCACCTCGCGGCCCGGCGCGAACACGATGTCGGCGCCCTCGGCCGCGCACGCCTCGACGTCGGTGGCGAACGTCCGCGGGTAGCGGTCGAAGTCCTCGCCGGGGCCGAACTGCAGCGGGTTGACGAAGATGCTCACCGCGACGGCGTCGGCGCTCCGCCGGGCCCTGCGGATCAGCGACCGGTGCCCCTCGTGCAGCGCGCCCATCGTCGGGACGAGCGCCAGTGTGCCCCGGACGCGCGCGCGGGCGGCGGCCAGCTCCTCACGGGTCTCGGCGATGACGGGCGTCACGGCGCGCTCCTCGGCTCGCTCACTGATCCTCCTGGTCAATCGGCCAGCGCCTCAAGGAGCCGCTCGGCGTCCTCGGGTTTGAGCAGTCCGGCGCCGAGCGCCCGGTCGGCGGTGAGGCGGGCCAGCGCGATGTACGCGCGGCGGCTCTCCGGCGACACCCGGGCGAGCTCGGCGACATGGTCGGCGACGGTGCCCGCGTCGCCGCGCGCCACCGGTCCGGTGAGGCCGTCGATGCCGAGGCGCAGCCCGTTGTCGAGGGCCGCGCCCAGCAGCGGCCCGAGCATCCGGCCCGGCTCGGCGACGCCCGCCTCGCGCAGCAGGCCCATCGACTCGACGACCAGAGTGACGATGTGGTTCGCGCCGCCGGCGAGGGCCGCGTGGTAGAGCGGGCGGCGCTCCTCGGGGATCCAGACGGGCTCGCCGCCCATCTCCAGGACGAGCGCCTCCGCGACCGGACGCAGCGGATCGGGCGCGGTGACGCCGAACGAGATGCCGGTGAGCCGGTTCACGTCGTCCGGCCGGCCGGTGAACGTCATGACCGGATGCAGCGCCAGCGGCAGGGCACCTGCCCGCGTGGCCGGGTCCAGGACGGCCGGCCCGTACCGGCCGCTCGTGTGCATGACGAGCTTTCCCGCGACGGGGACGCCCGCGGCGACGAGACCGGCGGTGAGCTCGGGGAGCGCATCGTCCGGGACGGTCAGGAGCACCAGATCGGCGGCCGTCACGACCTCGTGCGGGGTCGCGATGCCGGCCCCCGGAAGGCGTTCCTCCACGTGGGAGCGCGACCGTGCGGACACGGCCGTCGCGGCGACCACGCGGTGGCCGGCCTGGGCCAGCGCCGCGCCGAGCGCGGTGCCGACGCGTCCGGCGCCGACGATGCCGACCGCCAGCCGGGCGGGACGGTCCTCCGGACGCTCGCCTGCCGCGTCCGGCCCGTTTCCGGGCGCGGCGGAAGCGGGCGTGACGTGTGGGTCCATCTGTTTCGTTCCAGTCCTCAGTTAGGTACCGGACGTGCGCGACCAGAGTACCCGGACCCGGCGCCCGGCGTCCGGCGGGGTGGCGAGGCACGGAACAGTACCCGCACTCCGAGCGCCATCACACGACGGTGACGATCTGACTACCAGACGTAACCATTGCCTTGATCACCCAGTCACACTTCCGGCGTGACGGACGGTGAACCCTTGCGGCCGCTCGGAGTCGGGCGTAACTCTGTGTTGTGACGACAACGTCACGCAAAGTGAAGCAAGGGCGTTCCGCCCCCGACCAGATGGAGCACACCGTGATCAGGACAGCCATCAAGACCGGAACCGTCGTCGCGGCCCTCGCCGGTGCCGCCCTCATGGCCTCCCCCGCGAACGCCGCCCCGCTCGACAACAACCACAGCTCCGCCAACGGCAACAACGTCAACCAGGTCATCGTGGGCGGCTACGGGGTGACCTGCGGTTCGGTATCGCTCGCCAGCCCGAAGTCCGGCACGAACTGCAACGGCAACGGCATCTACAACGCCGGCAACGCCAGTGAGACGGGAGCCTGGCTCGGCCAGGGCTTCGGGCGGGGCTGACGAAGCCCGCCTCATCCCGAGGGACGGCGGCCGGACGGGAGCCCGATACCTCCCGTCCGGCCCGGGCACCCCCCTCGCACGGCCTCCGCCCCACCGCGATCGCCGTCCCGCGGTGGGGCGGAGTCCCGCTCCTCCTCCGGCAACGCGCGTGCGCTGCGTGACGAAGCCCGCATGACGCTCCGCAACCGGCCATCGTCACGCTACGTGCGGCCCAGCCCCCGTCGGCCAGTGGTCCGCCCGCATCGATCGGCCGGTCGCGCGAGGCACCGGATCAGCCGCGCGCGCGACCGGCCGGCGCGGGTCGGTCGCGCGCGCGGCGCAGGACACGCGCGGCGCAGGACACGCGCGGCGCAGGACACGCGCGGCGCAGATCACGCGCGGCGCAGATCACGCGCGGCGCAGGTCAGTCGTGCGCCAGGGACTCCACGATCGAGGTCTTGGCGGCCCGGCGGGCGGGCATGACGGCGGCCAGCATGCCGGCGGCGCCCGCGAGGACCACGAACCCGGTCACCTGCATGTAGGGCAGCGAGAACACGGTGTTGTCCCCCATCGCGTTGGTCGCGGCCCAGCCGAACGCCACCCCGAGGACGACCCCGGTGAACGCGCCGATCACGGCCATCACCAGCGCCTCGACCGAAAGCATCCGGCGGAGCTGGCGCTTGGTGAGCCCCAGGGCCCGCAGCAGCGCCGACTCGCGGGTGCGCTCCACGACCGACAGGGTCAGCGTGTTGGCGATGCCGAACAGGGCGATGACGATGGCCAGCCCGAGCAGCCCACCGAAGATCATCAGCAGCATGTCGACCGCCTTGCTCAGCGACTCCTTGAACTCGGCGGCCGAGACCACCCGGGCGGCGGGGAACGGCTTGGCCGCGTCGTCGACCAGCCTGCGCGCGACCGTCGCCGGTACGCCGTCGGCGGTCTTGACGAACACCGCGGACGGGTCGCGGACGGTGAAGTACCGGTCGAAGTCGGCCTCGGGCACCAGGATCCCGTCGAGCGGCGTGCCGGAGGCGTAGACCCCGGCGATCCGCACGGGAACCGTCCCGCGCGCCGTCTTGACGTGGACGGTCCTACCGACGCCCAGGCCGGTCGACTTGGCGGTGTCCTCGTCCACCATCCCGGTGCCGGTCTTGAGGTCGCCCAGCGCGCCGTGCTTCATCTCGGGCTTCATGACCGTCCCCAGCGCCGACGCGGTAAGGGTGGAGACCATGCGGTCGTCGTCGCCGACCCTGGTCTCCTTGTCGCGCATCTCGATCACCGCGGCGAACTCGTGCCGCTTGCGCAGCGCCTCGGTGAGCGCGTGGGGCAGCAGCCGCTCCTGGTCGCCGGACTGCGCCTCCACCTGGAACTCGACCGGGAACTCCTTCTCCAGTTGCGCGGCCGAGCTGGCCTTGCCGCTGGCGGCGACCACCGCGAACAGGCTCATCAGCCCGACGCCGATGGTCAGCGCGATGGTGGTGGTGGCGGTGCGGCGGGGGGCGCGCTGCGCGTTCGCCACCGCGAGCCGTCCCGGCACCCCGCCGAGCCGTGCCGGGACGGCCCCGGCCAGGCGTCCGAGCGGGCGCACCAGCGCCGGCATCGCCGCGATCACGCCGAGGAAGAACACGCCGCCGGAGAGCGCGACCACGTCCATCGCGATCTCGCCCTTGTCCATGACGACGGAGCCGAGCGCGCCGAAGGCCAGGCCCGCCAGGCCGAGGACGGACGCGAGAGCCGTCCGCGTCCAGCCGAGGCGGAACCGGCCGCTGCCCGGCTCCAGGTCGCTGCGCAGCGCCGCGATCGGCGGGACGCGGGTGGCGGCGCGCGCGGGCAGCAGCGCGGACAGGACGGTCACGGCGACACCGACGACCAGGCCGACCACGACCGTGCGCCCGGTGAGCGCCACCCCGGTGATCGGGATGTGCGCGTTCAGCCGGTTGACCAGGGCGAGCGCGCCCGCGCCCAGCCCGAGCCCGGCGACCAGGCCGAGCAGCGAGCCGACCAGCCCGACCACGGCGGACTCGGTGACGACCCCGCCGAACACCTGGCGGCGAGTCGCGCCGACGCAGCGCAGCAGCGCCATCTCCCGCATCCGCTGCGCGATGAGGATGGAGAAGGTGTTGTAGATGACCAGGGCGGAGACGAGCATCGCCACCAGCCCGAAGATCAGCAGCCCGGCGCGGATGATCTCGGTGTCGGCGCCGGCCGCGCGGGCCAGCTTCGCCGCGAGCTGCTCGCCGGTGTAGGTGCGGTACGCGTCGCCGACGGCCGCCGCGACGGCCTCCCGGTTCCCGCCCGCGATGTCGAGTTCCTTGTAGTTCTTCTGGCCGGTCATCCGCATCGTGGTCGCCGGGTCGAAGCCGACGGCGCCCCGGAAGCTCGCCTCCTGGTCGATGCCGAAGTCGACGATCCCGACGACCGTGAACCGGTGCGGGCGGCTCTTGCCGTCCAGGACCGTCACCGTGTCCCCGACGCTGAAGCCCTCCCGCTTGGCGAGCACCTTGTCCAGGACGGTCTCGGTGGCGCCCTTCGGCGTCCGTCCCTTGTCGACGTCGTAGCGCAGGAGCCCGCCGGTCGGGACCGACATGCCGACCGTGGGGAGGTCCCCGACCGCCTTGCCGTCCTTGCCGACCAACGCGGCGTCCCCCTGGACCTTGCCCTGGACCTCGGTCACGCCAGGCAGGGCGCGGACCTTGCCGAGCAGCGCCGCGGGGATGTCCGCGTCGGGGTCGTCGCCCTTGGGCAGGACGGCGACGTCGACCTTGTCCGCCGAGCGCGCGAAGGTCTTGCCGACCCCCTTGTCCATCGTGTCGGTCAGCACGAACGTGCCGGAGATGAAGCCCACGCCGAGCGTGATGGCCACCCCCGTCAGCAGCAGGCGCAGCTTGTGGGCGCGCAGGCCCGCGAGCGTCGTCTTCAGCATCGGCTCAGGCCCCCAGGCTCTTGAGCCGGTCGAGCACGGTGTCCGGCGTCGGCTGGACGATCTCGCTCACGATCTGGCCGTCGCGCAGGAACACCACGCGGTCGGCGTAGGACGCGGCGACCGGGTCGTGGGTGACCATGACGATCGTCTGCCCCATCTCGCGGACGGAGGAGCGCAGGAAGCTGAGCACTTCGGCGCCCGACCGGGAGTCGAGGTTGCCGGTCGGCTCGTCCGCGAAGATGACGTCGGGACGGGCGACGAGGGCGCGCGCGCACGCCACGCGCTGCTGCTGGCCGCCCGACAGCTCGCTCGGCCGGTGCCGCAGCCGGTCGCCGAGTCCCACCACGTCCACGACCTGGTTGAACCAGAACCGGTCCACCTTGCGCCCGGCGAGTTCCATGGGCAGCAGGATGTTCTGCTCGGCGGTCAGGGTCGGCAGCAGGTTGAACGCCTGGAAGACGAACCCGACGCGGTCACGGCGCAGCATCGTCAACTGCCGGTCGCTCATCCCGGTGATCTCGGCGTCGCCCAGGACGATCCGTCCGCCGCTGACGGTGTCGAGGCCCGCCAGGCAGTGCATCAGCGTGGACTTCCCCGACCCGGACGGGCCCATGATCGCGGTGAACGCGCCCTTGGCGAACCCGACGCTGATCCCGCGCAGGGCGTGGACGGCCGCGTCACCGGAGCCGTACACCTTGGTCACCTCGACGGCGGCGACGGCCGGGACGGTCGCGGCGGTGGGGGCTCCCCCGGGCGGGCTGGTGGACGTGCTGGTCACGGCGACTCCTTCTGGACGTGGACGAACGTGCTCCACGCTAGGAATTCGCGCCCTTCCCGCCATCGGCCCAGCGGCCACGCCCGCGTCAGCTTTGCGGCCAGCCCGCCCCGGCCCGTACGACCTGAGTCGTACGCATCCGTCACCCCTCGTGCCGACGCCCCGCCGGAACGCGAAAGCGCCGGAGACCCGAGAACGGGCCTCCGGCGCTGGAGCGCTCAAGCGTGCCTGGCCGGCACGCCCGCACCACGGTCGGTCAGTGGTGGTGGTGGTGCTTGTTGAGAACCGTGGCGTTGCCCAGGCAGCCGGCACCCGCGTTACCGATCACGGCGAGGGCGTTGCCGCAAAGGCTGACCGGGGCGTTGACCGGAACGACGGCCTGGTTGCCGGAGGCCACCCCGTTCTCGCCGCTGGTGTCGATGTCGGCGTTGGCGGGGGCGGCGGACAGGATCGAACCGGTGACGGCCAAGCCGAGCACGCCGGTGACGGCAAGCTTCTTGATCACGTGAATCCTCCCGTACGTCGGGCTTGAAAGCCCGATCTGACATTGCCGGCGCCATGCGAAAACGTGGCGTCGCGTACGGTAGTTATTCAGCTACTCTCCGGTAATGGAGTGAACTCACCATGATGAAGGCAAAAAGACATCATCGAGTGATCAAGCCGTTACAGAGAGTCGCCCCTTTGACCGCTTTTGACCAGACCCGTCTCATAGGCGAAGACCACGGCCTGCACCCGGTCCCGCAGGCCGAGCTTCATCAGGATCCGTCCCATATGGGTCTTGACGGTGGCCTCCGACACGTACAGCCGCCCGGCGATCTCCGCGTTCGACATCCCGCGCGCCACCAGGCCGAGGACCTCGCCCTCCCGGTCGGTCAGGCTCTCCAGCGCGCCGGTCGCCTTCTCCCCGGCGTCCGGAAGGTGCAGCGCGAAGCGGTCGAGCAGCCGCTTGGTGGTGCTCGGCGCCACCACCGCGTCGCCCGAGTGCACGGCCTTGATCGCCTCGATCAGCTGCGCCGGCCCGGCGTCCTTCAGCAGGAACCCGCCCGCCCCCGCCTTGATCGCCGCGAACGCGTACTCGTCCAGGTCGAACGTGGTCAGGATGATCACCTTCGGCCCGGCCGCCGCGACCACCCGCCGCGTCGCCTCGATCCCGTCCATCCGCGGCATCCGCACGTCCATGAGGACGACGTCGGCCCGGGTGACGCGCAGCAGGTCCAGCGCCTGCACACCGTCCGCGGCCTCGCCCACGACCTCGATGTCGGGCTGGGCGTCCAGCACCATCGTGAACCCGGCCCGCACCAGCTCCTGGTCGTCGACCAGCACCACCCGGATGGGGCCGTCCTCGGCCACGTCCAGTGAATCGCTCACACTGCCTCCTCGACCCGGTACACCTCACGCGGTCACGCGTCCTCCCGCATCGGGATCCGCGCGACCACCTCGAACCCGCCGCCCGGCCGGGGGGCGGCCCGGACGCTGCCGCCGTACACCGCCGCGCGCTCCCGCATCCCCACCAGGCCGTGGCCGCGCCCGTCATCGGCCGCCGCGGCGCCGCGCCCGTCGTCGACGACCCTGACCTCGACCGCGTCCTGGCCGTAGCGGAGCCGGACGTCCGCGACGACGCGCATGCCGCCGTGCTTGAGCGTATTGGTCAGCGCCTCCTGGACGATCCGGAACACCGTGAGCTGGCGGCCCTCCGACATGGCCGCGGGCGTCCCGTCCACCTCGAACGTCACGGGCAGCCCGGACGAGCGGACCTGCTCGACCAGGTCGTCCAGCTGCGTCACGCCCGGCTGCGGCGCGTACGCCTCCACGGAGCCGTCCTCGCGCAGCACCCCGAGCAGACGGCGCATCTCCGTCAGCGCCTGCCGGCCCGTCTGGGAGATCGCCTCCAGCGCCTTCCGGGCCCGCTGCACGTCGGTCTCGATGGCGAAGGACGCGCCGTCGGCCTGCACCACGATCACGCTGACGTTGTGCGCGACGACGTCGTGCAGCTCGCGGGCGATCCGGGCCCGCTCGGCCGCCATGGCCACCTGCACCTCGACGTCCCGCTCGCGCTCCAGCCGCGCGGCCCGCTCCTCCACCGAGCGAAGGTAGGCGCGGCGCGTCCGCATGTGCAGGCCGAGGATCCAGGTGCCCGCCACCACCGCGGTGAACATGACGAACGTGAACTTCGCGTCCTGCGCGCCGCTCACGTAACGCCATGTCGCCATGACCGCGCCCAGCTCTCCTACGAGTGCGGCCGCCAGCCCCCACCGGAAAGCGAAATCGGCCGTCACCGTGTAGAGGCCCATCAGGATGGCGATGTTGCCCGGCACCGGCACGATGTTCAGGACGCACTGGACGCACGACACGATGGAGACGACCGCGAAGACCGTCCGGGGGTACGTCCGCCGCAAGACGAGCGGGCCGAGGAGCAGGAACGTCAGCAACCCGTACTTGGCCGCGCCCATGCCGACCCCCTGCCCCAGCATGGAGGGCAGCGCCAGGAACAGCACCGGCGCGGCGAAGAACGCGTCGACCAGCGGCGTCTTGCCGCTCAGCCAGTCCCAGAACCTGCCGACCATCCCGCCAGCGTATGTACCCGCAGGTCAGCAGCGGATCAGCCGAAGGTCGGACCCGTCTCCGCCCGGAGGAGGGCCGCACGCGCGCGCGGAGCCTCCCCGGGCGCCTTCCAGACGTGGCTTCCAGGCATGACGCCGCACGGTAACGTCACCGCTGTGGCGGCGTTGGGGACCGAATGGCTGACATGGCGCACCGCGATGGAGCGGGCGCTGTACGGGAACGGCGGCTTCTACCGGCGCGGCGAGCGCCCCGCCGAGCACTTCCGTACCTCGGTGCACGCCTCGCCCCGGTTCGCGCAGGCGATCGCCCGGCTGCTGATCGAGGTCGACGCCGCGCTCGGCCACCCGGACCGCGTCGACCTCGTGGACGTGGGCGCCGGCTCGGGCCGCCTGCTGGCCAACGTCCTCGCCTGCGTCCCGTCCGGTCTCGGCTCGCGCCTCGCCCCGACCGCCGTCGAGATCGCGCCGCGCCCCGCCGACGTCCCGGCCCGGATCGTCTGGCGGCCGGACCTGCCGTCCGATATCACCGGGCTCGCCGTGGCCAACGAGTGGCTCGACAACGTCCCGCTGGACGTGGTCGAGCACACCCCCGACGGCGTCCGCACCGTCCTGGTCGACCCGGCCAGCGGCGCCGAGCGGACGGGCCCCGAGCCGTCCGCCGAGGACCGCGACTGGCTGGAACGGTGGTGGCCCTTGGGCGAGCCAGGGGACCGCGCCGAGATCGGCCATCCCCGCTGCGAGGCATGGGCCTCGGTGATCCGGCGGTTCTCGCGCGGCCTCGCCATCGCCGTCGACTACTCCCACTCCCGGCGGTCTCGTCCGGTGTACGGCACGCTGGCCGGCTACCGCGACGGCTCGACCGTCCCCGCCGTCCCGGACGGGTCGTGCGACGTGACCGCGCACGTCGCGCTCGACGCCTGCGCCACGGCGGGCGAACGGGCGGGCGCCACCGCCGGGCTCCTCACCACCCAGCGCGCCGCCCTGCGGTCCCTGGGGCTCTCGGGCGCCCGTCCGCCCATCGAGATGGCCTCCCGGGATCCGCGCGGCTACCTGGCCGCCCTGTGCCACGCCGGTGAGGACGCCGAGCTGATCGATCCGTCCGGGCTGGGCGGGTTCGGCTGGCTGGCGCAGACGGTTCAGATCCCGCTTCCGGCGTCGCTCACCGAGTAGGGCCGGACTTAGAGTTCCACGTGGAGGGTCTCCAGGCCGCGCAGGACGAATCCGGGCTTCCACTTCGGTTCGGCCGCAAGACGCAGATCCGGGGCCACGCGTAGAAGCGCCCCGAAGGACTCGGCCATTTCGATGCGCGCGAGCGGAGCGCCCAGGCAGTAGTGGATGCCGAGACCGAACGTGATGTGCGGGTTCGGGTCGCGGGCCAGATCCAGCCGGTCGGGATCGGCGAACACCTCGGGATCGCGGTTGGCGGAGCCGAACTGCAACGCCACCTCGGAGCCGCGCGGGACGTCCACCCCGGCGACGGTGATGTCCTGCAACACCCAGCGTTCGAACATCGGCGCGGGAGTGTCGTACCGGAGCAGTTCCTCGACCGCCGTGGGGACGAGCGAGGCGTCGGCCCGGAGCCGTTCCAGCTCACCCGGGTTGCGGAACAGCGACCACCAGCCGTTGCCCGTCGCGTTGACCGTCGCCTCATGGCCCGCGTTGAGCAGCAGGACACAGGTGCCGATCAGCTCGTCCTCGGTGAGCCGGTCCCCCTCGTCCACGACCTGGGCCAGCGCGGTGATCAGATCGTCCCGCGGCTCGGCGCGCCGGGACCGCGCCAGCGCGCGCAGGTAGTCGGAGAACTCGACGGCGGCGCGGACGGCCGTCCGCTGCGCCTCCTCGGGCGGGTTCAGCTCGTACATGCCACAGATGTCGGCCGACCAGGGGCGCAGCAGGTGCCGGTCCTCGGCGGGGACGCCGAGCATCTCGGCGATCACGTTCACCGGCAGCGGCTCGGCCACCTCGGCGAGCAGGTCGCCGCCCCCCTTGGCGGCGAGGGTCCCCGCCAGCTCCCCGGCGAGCCGCCGGATCGTCGGCCGCAGCCCCTCGACCATCCGGGCGGTGAAAGCCTTGGACACGAGCCGGCGCAGCCGCGTGTGCGTGGGCGGCTCGACATCGAGCATCCCGGCGCGGATGAGGTCCCAGAACGGCTTCAGGAATTCCGCCTCCGGCCGCTGCCCGAACTCCTCGTGGTCGGCGACGTGCAGGTATGAGCGTCCGAGCCGCCGGTCCCGCAGCAGCGCGTTGACGTCCTCGTACCGGCTGACCACCCATTGGCCGGTCGGCTCGTGGAAGAACACCGGCCGCTCGTCGCGCAGCCGCTCGAACACCGGATAGGGATCGGCCACGAACTCCGGTGACCACGGGTCGTAGGACAAATCGCTCATAGCCCGACGATATGTCGTTCTCGCGCAGGTGACCGGCAGAACTCGAAGCCGGGTCGGCGTGTCAGGGCGTCCAGCGCCGCGGCGGCCTGTCAGCGGCTCGTCAGCGGGCGGCCCAGTGGGCGGGGTCGCCGCCGGCGTCGCGGGCCGCCTGAGCGCGGCGGGCGGTGGACTCCACGATCGCGCGGGCTTCGCCCAGATCGCGGTCTGTGGCGGCCACCTGGACGGGACCTGGCGGCGCGTCCACATGGACGGTCGCGAGGCCAAGGAGCCTCTGGAACGGGTTCGTGGTGAGCCGCACGCTCTGCGCGCGCGCGTGCGCGATCACGTCGGTGCGGCGGCAGGGCCAGCCGTGCCGGGCCACGAACACCACGTCGTCGGTGCCCGCGCCGTCCGCGCGGTCGATCGCCACGCCCTTGGACGAGGCGGGGACGAGGGGGACGGCGTCGACATGCGTCCCCGGGAACACCTGCGACACGAGGTGCATGGCGACGTGCCGGGGCGCGACCGGCAGGAGGGTGGACGACAGCGCCTGCCGATCGCCCGCGTACCCGGCGACCGTGACCTCGATCCGGGCCCAGCCGAGACCCCGCCAGATCATCGGCTCCACGATGCCGACGGCCTGGACCCGGCCGGGCGGGAGCGTCTGCATCCGGGTCTCCAGCAGCCCGTACCGCAGCCGGACGCCGTCCGGCGACATCGCGACCGTGAAGTTGGCGTACATCACCAGCGGCGCGATCACGGCGCGGATCAGCCCGAGCAGCGCCGGGACGGCGACCGCCAGCATGCCGGCCTCCGCGTACGCCACGAGGAAGACCAGGGACGCGAGGAAGAGCGCGGCCGTGCCGATCACCGGCAGCCGCAGGAGCAGGGACGCGAACAGCGCGCCGAACCCGACGCGCCACAGGTGCCGTTCGGGCGCCTCGGGCGTGTGACCGGGGAGCCCGGCCGCGCGCGCGAGGAGTTCGGCTCGAAGCTGCTGCGCCGAGTGCCGTCCGAGGTAGCGCAACGCGATCTCGCTCTGCTCCCCGCCTGCCAGTTCCACGCGCACCTCGGCGAGCGCGAACACGCGCGTGACCAGCGGGCGGACGAGGTCGATGGCCTGGACGCGCGAGAGCGGGATGCGGCGCTTGCGCTTGCGGAGCAGCCCGGTCTCCACCACCAGGTCGTCGCCGTCGACCCGGAAGCGCAGCCCCAGCCACGCCCACAGGCCCGAACCCACGGCGATCACCACCATCGGGACGGTCACGACCAAGAACCGGCCGACCACCTTGGGGGTGAGCTCCAGCGTGACGCCGTCGCCGGTCTGGGTCAGCAGCAGCGGGAAGCCGAGCAGCACGAAGTAGATGATGAGGAACACGAACGCGCGGAGCGGCGCGGTCGCCCAGTGCACCCTGTGCGTGCCCTCGGAGAACCGCACCGGGGGCGGCGGCGGCCGGTAGCCGGGCTGCGGACCGTAGCCGTAAGGCGGACGCGGCGGACCATACGGCGGCCCGTAGGGAGGACGCGGCGGGCCGTAAGGCGGGCCTGGACGGCCTTGGGGGCCGGGCGGTCCGTAGGGTCCCGGCCCCCAAGGC
>NZ_SMKU01000119.1 GCF_004349215.1 Actinomadura rubrisoli
GGGCGCCGCCACCCTCAAGAGCTGGTGCATCCTGCGGAAGGCTCGCTGCTCACCAAGCCGCCTGACCGCGATCGTCCAGGCGATCCTCGCCCTGCACCATCACGCCAACTGAGGTTGGAAAGACCTCCATGAGGTCAACAGCCCCCAGGCATTCGAAGGGCTACGGAAGCGGGGGCGCACTGTGCGCCGCCCCGATCTCACGGTCGCCACGGAGGATCACAACACTCCCACGGTCGCCGCCGACAAGGTGATCCAAGATCCCGCCGCCCGCCGCCAGGTGAACCTCCTTCGTGACAACTGCGCGCGGTACGGCGTTCCGCTGCTGCGCCTCGGGGATCCCCGGCAGGGCATCGTCCATGTCATCGGGCCCGAGCTCGGCCTCACCAGGCCGGGCATGACGATCGTGTGCTGCGATTCGCACACCACGACCCAGGGGGCGTTCGGCGCTCTCGCCTTCGGCATCGGCACCAGCCAGGTCGAGCACGTGCTCGCCACTCAGACGGTGACGATGCCCCAGATGTTGGACATGGCGGTCACCGTGACCAGCAGGCTTGCCGAAGGTGTGACCGCTAAGGATCTAGTGCTCGCCCTCATTTCCCGGATCGGCACTGCCGGGGCTCAAGGGCATGTCATCGAATACCGGGGCACCGCCGTCGAGGCGTTGTCGATGGAGGCCCGGATGACTCTGTGCAACATGACGATCGAGGCGGGCGGGCGAGCCGGGCTCGTCGCCCCCGACCGAACAACGCTGGCCTACTTGAAGGGCCGTCCGCATATGCCGCAGGGGCGGAATTGGGACGAAGAGACCGCCTATTGGCGATCGCTCCGCACGGATGAGGGAGCGGTGTTCGACAAGGAGGTCATTCTGGAGGCCGGCACCCTGGCCCCTTATGTGTCCTGGGGGACGAACCCGGGGCAGAGCGTCCCCATTGACGCTCGCGTACCAGATCCCGCTGACCTTCCCGATGCCCGGGAACGTGCCGCAGCCGAGAAGGCGCTGGCGTACATGGACCTCAGGCCGGGTACCGCGATGCGCGATGTCGCGGTGGACGTCGTCTTCATCGGCTCGTGCACCAATAGCCGGATTGAGGACCTGCGGGCCGCCGCCGATGTGCTCCGCGGCCGCCGAGTCTCCGGCAGCGTACAGATGATCATCGTCCCGGGTTCGGCCCAAGTGCGGAGCCAGGCCGTGGCCGAGGGCCTGGACCGGGTCTTCGCGGAGGCGGGCGCCGATTTCAGGGCGGCCGCCGGATGCTCGATGTGCGCCGCGTTGAACGAAGACCGGCTCCGGCCCGGACAGCGCGCCGCCTCGACCACGAACCGCAACTTCGAGGGGCGCCAGGGGAAGGGATCGCGCACCCACATCGTATCCCCGCCGGTCGCCGCCGCCACCGCTGTGACCGGCAGGCTGACCTCACCCGCCGATCTCTGAGGTGATCACGACGAAGCCGTTCACCGTCCATGTCGGCACCGGAGCGCCACTGCGCCGTACCGACGTCGACACCGACCAGATCATCCCGGTTCGCTTCCTCACCCACTCCAGCCGTACGGGACACGCCGACTCGCTGTTCGCCGACTGGCGTGAAGACCCGTCTTTCGTGCTCAACCGCCCGGCATACCGGAACGCGACGGTACTGGTCGCGGGCGTGGATTTCGGCACCGGCTCGTCGCGGGAATACGCTGTCTGGGCGCTGCGGGACTACGGATTCACCTGCGTTATCGCACCACGGTACGGCGACATCTTCCGGGAGAACGCGCTCCTGAACGGCCTGCTCACCGTCACGCTCCCGCAAGAGGTGATCGACCGGCTTTGGACGTTGGTGGAACGTGACGCGACGACCCCGATCACCGTAGATCTCGAACGCCTGCGGGTGCGATGTGCGGACGTCGACCAACCCTTCAGCCTGGAAGAGGACGTGCGCCGCCGGCTCCTGGCGGGGAGCGATCCGATAGCCGAGACATTGCGGCACACAGACGAAATTCGTGCTTACGAAGCGAATAGGCGTCCCACGCTACCGCTCACCACGGTCCTTCGCTGAATGGAAGGGACACGGAACCAAATGTTTTCGCAACAGAAGTCTTCCGGTATGCCGTTCGAGCGTTACCGCCCCTTTGAGGCGGTCAAGCTGACGGGCCGGACCTGGCCTGACCGGGTGATCGTTGAGGCCCCGCGCTGGTGCGCGGTCGACCTGCGCGACGGCAATCAGGCGTTGATCGATCCGATGGACGGGCCCCGCAAGCTGCGGATGTTCGAGTTGCTGGTGCGCATGGGCTACAAGGAGATCGAGGTCGGGTTCCCGGCGGCCAGCCAGACCGACTTCGACTTCGTCCGGCAGATCATCGAGGAGGACCGGGTCCCCGAGGACGTGGTGATCCAGGTGCTGACGCAGGCCCGTCCCGAGCTGATCGAGCGGACCTTCGAGGCGGTGCGCGGCGCCGGGCGGGTGATCGTCCACCTGTACAACTCGACCAGCGCGCTGCAGCGTCGCGTGGTGTTCGGGCAGGACCGCGACGGCATCACCGCGATCGCGGTGGAGGGCGCCAGGCTGTGCGCCAAGCTCGCCGAGGACATGGGCGACACCGAGATCGGCTTCCAGTACTCGCCCGAGTCGTTCACGGGGACGGAGTTGGAGTACGCCGTCGAGGTCTGCAACGCGGTCAACGAGGTGTGGCGGCCGACGCCGGACCGGAAGGTGATCGTGAACCTGCCGGCGACGGTGGAGATGGCCACCCCGAACGTCTACGCCGACCAGATCGAGTGGATGCACCGGAATCTGGCCTACCGCGACTCCGTCATTCTGTCGCTGCACCCCCACAACGACCGGGGCACGGCCGTGGCGGCCGCCGAGTTGGGCTACATGGCCGGGGCCGACCGCATCGAGGGCTGCCTGTTCGGTAACGGGGAGCGCACCGGGAACGTCTGCCTGGTCACGCTGGGGTTGAACCTGTTCACCCAGGGCGTCGACCCGCAGATCGACTTCTCCGGTATCGACGAGATCCGCCGGACGGTCGAGTACTGCAACCAGCTGCCCGTCCACGAGCGGCACCCCTACGGCGGCGACCTGGTCTACACCGCGTTCTCCGGCTCCCACCAGGACGCCATCAACAAGGGTTTGGACCACCTGAGGCGGGACGCCGCGGCGGCCGGGACGCCGGTCGCCGAGCACCGGTGGGAGGTTCCGTACCTGCCGATCGACCCGCACGACGTGGGCCGGACGTACGAGGCGGTCATCCGGGTCAACAGCCAGTCCGGCAAGGGCGGCGTGGCCTACATCATGAAGACCGAGCATTCGCTGGAGCTGCCGCGCCGGCTGCAGATCGAGTTCTCGCGGGTGGTGCAGGAGCACACCGACAGCGAGGGCGGCGAGGTCACGGCCGAGCGCATGTGGGAGATCTTCCAGGGCGAGTTCCTGGGCAACGGCCCGCGGGTCGGGCTGCTGGCGCACCGGGCGACCTCGCGGGTGGACGAGAAGGACGCGCTCAGCTGCGACATCCGTGTGGACGGTGAGATCCGCGAGATCGCTGGCGTCGGCAACGGTCCCGTCTCGGCGTTCGAGGACGCCCTGGCCTCGGTGGGGATCGTCGTCCGGGTCCTGGACTACGCCGAGCACGCGATGAGCGCGGGCGGCGACGCGCGCGCCGCCGCCTACGTCGAGTGCGACGTGAACGGCACCAGCGTGTGGGGCGTGGGCATCGCCGGCAACATCGTCACCGCGACTCTTCGTGGTGTGGTGTCAACGGTCAACAGGGCATGGCAAGGGTCGCCATCCCGTGCCCGGTGACCGCAGTGTTCGCGTTGCCCGATACGTCTTTTCGCAAGATGCCCTGAACGAGTAGGACGGCCTCCAGGCGATTGCGTACGCCGAACTTGGTGATGACGTGGGAAACGTGGCTCTTGATGGTCGCGGGGGACACCTGTAAACGGCCGGCCGCCTCGGCGGTCGAAAGGCCGGTAGAAAGCAGCGACAGCACCTCGCGTTCACGTTCGGTGAGCCGGTCGAGGAGATTCTCGGCCAGCCGCTCAGAACGATCGTCGCCGCTGAAGTCGAAGGCGGAACGGGGCGCGGGGGCCAGTCCACCCAACTCGCGCAGCGCGGGAGACAGCACAAAGTGCCCGGCGGCGAGCGCCCGGACCGCGGCCGCCAGGCCGCCGGCGTGAGAATCCTTGATCAGACAGCCGCCGACCCCCGCTGTGAAGGCAGCGTCCAGCGCCTTGCGCGTCCAGTGCACGCCCACCACCAGAACACGGACGCGTGACGCCACGTCCTGCACGCCGTTGAGCAGTTTCTCGCGGGGGTCGCAGGCGAGGACCACCGTGTCCGTCCCTGCTAAGGGCCACTCCTTAGGTGAACACCGGCCGTCGACGCTGCCGACGACCCGAAGCTGTGGCGCCTGACGCAAAGCACGTTCCAGCACGTTCCGGGAGATCGGATCGTGATCGACCAGCAGAATGGACGCTTCCACACGGCGTGCATCGGACCGTATACCGACGGTGCTCATCATTCTCCCCGTTGAATGCTATCTCACCATGCGAGACGGTTCATTTCACACTCGTGACAGTATAGTCATCTGCATTGTCGAGAACAATGCCTTGAGGTCGAACTTCTGCGATCGCACCGCACATTCTGGGTGAAAGGTAATGACAGGGTAAAGCACCCGGGTCGGCAGTGCTTCCGGCTTTTGGGTACGGCAACAGCCAGGCATCTCGGCGAGATACCTGGCCGTGCGCTTATCCAGCTGGGATGGTTGAACAAATGGAGAATGTGAGTGATGGCTCCGATCGCGGATCGCCGGTCAAGGTCACCGGCTGGTACGACAACGAGCGCGGATTCTCCGGGCGCACTCTTGACCTGGTCGAACTGATCTCGCAGAAAGAGGTGCACTGAGTCAGCGTTTAGTCCGGTCGGCCGCTTTGCCTGCGGCCGGCGGCCACGGCCAGCAGCGCTCCGATCAAGAACGCGCCAGAAGCGATCACGGCGGAGACGTGCAGGCCGTCGACAAGATGGCCGGCCGTAGCCGTGAGCGTCCCGAACAACGCCACTCCGACGGCGTTGCCGATCTGCCGAGCGACGTTGAAGACCGCGGTCGCCACCCCCGCGGCTTCGGTGGGTGCGGACTCGATGATCGCGGCGGTCGCGGCCGGGACCGTGAGTGGTGTGGCCAACCCGGTCGCGACCAGCGCGAAGAGCAGCAGCGGGTAGGCGGTGTCCGACGAGGCGACCAGCCAGCCGAGGAAGCCGATGGCGCCCAGCGAGAGCGCAATCGCCATCGGCCGGTAAGGGCCGTACTTCGCGGTCAGCCGGCCGGACAGGGGAGCGGCGACCAGAGCCATGCAGACCGACGGCAGCAGCATCAGCCCGGTCTTCAGCGGGCCGTAGCCACGTTCTTCCTGGAGGTAGAGGGTGGAGAGGTAGAGCATGCCGTAGTAGCCGAGGTTGAGCAGGATGCCGACCGCCGCCGTGGCCGCGAACCCCGCCCGCCGGAACCACGAGGGCGCCAGCACCGGAGGACGGGCGGTGACGTGCGTCCTGACCCGCAGTTCCAGCCGCCGCTCGACGATGACGAATGCGACGAGCGCCGCGATCCCGATCCCGGATGCGATCAACACCTGCGGCGACGACCAGCCGGACGAGGCCACCTGGTTCAACGCGCCGGCGACGGCGGTCAGGCCGATCACCCCCAGGAGTTGGCCCACCGGGTCCATCCTGGAGCGGGTCACCGGGCCCGTGCTGGGCACGTGCCGGATCGTCAGCACGATGGCGGCGAACGCGATGGGCAGGTTGAGCCAGAAGACCATCCGCCAGTCCAGCCCCCAAACCAGCAGCCCGCCGACCAGCGGCCCCGCCGCGAAGGCGACTCCGGCGATACCGCCCCAGATCCCCAACGCCCTCGCACGGACCGCTCGGTCGGGGTAGGCGGCGGTCAGCAATGCGAGCGACGAGGGAACGAGCAGCGCGGCACCGGCTCCCTGGAGCAGCCGCATCGCGACCAACTGGCCTGCGGCGGTCGCGAGTCCGCATCCCGCCGACGCCAGCGCGAAGACGGTCAGCCCCACGAAGAAGATCTTGCGGTGCCCGCGGCGGTCCCCCAGGCCGCCGCCGAACAGCAGCAACCCGGCGAAGATCGTGCTGTAGCCGTCCACGATCCACTGGAGGGCCGAGGGGTCGGCGTGCAACGAATCGCGTATTTGGGGAACGGCCACCGTGACGACGGTGACGTCCAGCATCACCAGGAAGTAGCCGAGGCTCAGGGCGATCAGGGGGGCGGGGGAGAGCGCGGTAGGCCGGGACGCGATGGCGGGGCCCGCCGGCGAGGAAGGCGCGGCGGCCGCGCTGGGTCCGGTACGACCGTCGGCACTGTGGTCTGTCACGTCCATGGGCCCAATTCTTCGGCCCGGATACTTTGGCAGCCGCCAAAGTATGTCCGCGCTACCGTGGAGAGGTGAATTCCGCCGAGACACCCGAGAGCCGGCCCAGCAAGATGGGGCCTGGCAGGGAGCGTATTGCGGAGCCGGACATCGCACGGGCGGCCGCGTTGATCGCCGACGCATCGCGCGCTCGCATCCTCAAGGCGCTGGGCGACGGGCGCGCCGTGCCTTCCAGCCTGCTGGCGGCCGAAGCGGGCATCAGCGCCGCCACGGTGAGCGGTCATCTGCGCAAGCTGGTCGACGCCGGCCTGGTCATTGTCGAACGGCAAGGACGCCACCGCTACCACCGCCTTGCCGGGCCCGATGTCTGCATGGCCCTGGAGGCGCTCGCGGTCATCGCCCCGCCCGCCCCCATCGCCTCGCTCCGCGACAGCAGTCGCGCCAACGCGCTCAGCCGTTCCCGCACCTGCTACGACCACCTGGCCGGACGCCTGGGCGTCGGCGTGATGCAGGCCATGCTGCGGCTCGGCTTCCTGATCGGACACGACGGCCTCCACCGAGCCGACCGGGCGGTCCGCGACCATTCGGCCTCCTACGGACACGACTTCGACTATCGGTTGACTGAGAGCGGCCGTGCCGGCCTCTCCGTTCTCGGTGTGGACGTCGACCGGCTGCCGCCGCGCCGCCCCGTCGTGCGCTATTGCGTGGACTGGAGCGAACAACGCCACCACCTCGCCGGAGCCCTCGGCGCCGCGCTCACCGAGCGGTTGTTCGAGCTGGGCTGGATTCGCGCTGGCAGCACCCCCCGGATCGTTCACCTGACCGATGTCGGCGCTACTGGACTCAAGGAACACTTCGGCCTCAGCGACTGCTGACGGACACCCGGCGTCCATCCGGGCCCGATGGGTCTCATCCCGGCGTCACGATGGGTGTCCCGTCACGCATGCGGCGCCCGAAGCGGGTACGCGCGGCAACTGCCTCGACAGCGGTGGCCCAGGTGCCGAGGCCGAGGTGCCCCAACGACATCGCAGCGGCGAGCAGTGAGGCTCGCGCGTCGGAGACCCCGGCCTCACGGACGTCGTCCGGCACGTGTGCGGGCTGGAAGAACGGCGGGTACGTCGCCGTCGGGTCGATCCGGCCGGTGACCGTCATGGCCGCGTCACCACTGACGGTCATGCCGAGCCCAGCGAGGATGCCCCCGAAGAGGCCGTCGGTGACGACGACATCGAACCTCTGCGGCTGGGTGAGGACGAACATCGCCGCCGCGTCAACGTGCAGGTAGTCGGCCGTCACCTCAGGAAACTCCCGTGCGACGCGTGAAACGGTTCTTTCCCACAGCTGACCGGTGTGCAGAAGGATGTTGTGCTTGTGAACGAGGGTCAGCCGTCTGTGCGCCCGGCGCTGAGCGATCCTGAACGCGTATCGCACCACGGCCGCCACTTGGTCGGCGCTGTTGACACTGATCTCGCTGGCGATCTCGTGAGGTGTGCCCTTTCGATGCGTTCCGCCGTTCTCGGCGTACGCGCCTTCGTCGTTGTCGTGCACGAGCACAAGGTCGATTTCGGGTTGACCGACGAGCGGTGAAGGGGTGGCGGCGAAGCGCTTGATGGACCGGACTTCGACGCGATGCCGGAATGCCTTCCCCAGACTCGCCGACCACCTGCGCTCCGGGAATGGCCCGCCCGGGGTAGCGAGCACGATGGCGTCACAGTCTGCGAGCTCGTCGGTCACGGCCACCGGGAGCGCCGACTGTGCTGGCGTCACGCCATGGGAGGTGAGGTCGTAGCCGATCGCCCTCACGCCGTCCTCTGGGCGCGTGACTGAACCGACCGCCCGCAGTACCTCCTGACCCAGGTCGCGGGTCGTGGGATCGTCGAACACCACGGCGAGCGTACGGAGACCTGCCGCACTCATCGCAGGACACCCGCCATGCGTTCGACCGCCTCGTCCAGCGCCTTCCGTGATGCGGCGAAGGACAGCCGGATGTGCCCCTCCCCACCGGGACCGAAGGCTGAACCCGGCGTGACGGCGACCCCGGCTCCGCGCAACAGCTGGCCGGCGAAGTCCTCGGAGCTGGTGAAGCCCGTGCCCCGAATGTCAGGAAAGACATACAGTGCACCTTCGGGCGAGGGACAGGAAATGCCCGGCAGGGAGTTCAGGCCCGCCACGATCAAGTCCCGGCGCGTAGCGTACTCGGCCGTCATCTGCTCGATCACGTCCTGTCGTCCGGTGAGGGCCGCCACGGCGCCGCGCTGGACAAAGGAGCCGGCGCAGCCGACGGTATGCTGCTGCACCTTGAGCGCCTCGCCGATGACATCGCCAGGTCCCGCCACGTAGCCGAGCCGCCATCCGGTCATGGCGTAGCCCTTGGAAAATCCGTTGACGGTGAGCGTGCGGTCGGCGCACCCGGGGATGCTCGCCATGCTGATGTGCTCGGCGCCCTCGAAGAGCACCTTCTCGTAGATCTCATCGGTCACGATGAACAGGTCATGATCGATGGCGAAGGCCGCGAGATCGATGGCCTCCGTCTGGCTCAGCGACCTGCCCGTCGGATTGTTCGGTGTGTTGACCAGAATCGCCTTGGTGTGTTCCGTCCGCTCGTCCTCCAGCGCCTCGCGCGTCAGCCGGAAATCGTTGTCCCGCGCCAGCGGCACCGGTACCGGGGTGGCTCCAGCCAGGCGTGCCATCGCTCCGTAGCTCACCCAGCTCGGCGTGGGAACGAGCAGTTCGTCGCCGGGGTCGAGGATCGTCATGAGTGAGACGAACAGCGCGTGCTTTGCCGACGGGGTGACGATGAGCTCGGTCGCTGGATCGACCGCGACACCGTTGTCTTTGCCGAGTTTCTCGGCGATGGCGTCCAGGAGTTCGGGCAGTCCCGGGCTGGCCGTGTAGTGGGTGAACCCCTCGGTCAGCGCATTCGCCGCGGCGTCCACGATGTGCGAAGGCGTGTCGAAATCCGGTTCCCCTCCACCGAGGTCGATGACGGAGATTCCTTGGGACCGCAGGGTCCGGACCATGTCCACCACGGCACGTTCGCCCGGTGTCATCGGCCTTTCGTCGCGGCATGCCTCCACCAAAGATGAGTGCGGGCGATCAAGGTTGTGGCGGACATCCACCTTGGTGGCGAGTCTCCGTCGCCCCGTAGCGAGGACTGACCATTTCCACCATGATCCGACAAGTAACTCCCTGTGACTTGAAACGGAATCTGAGCGCAGATGAATTTGGCCCAGTGTGAAACGTTCGTCGCGGTGGTGGATACCGGGAGCTTCACCGGGGCGGCCGCCGCCCGGGGGGTCAGCCAGTCCGCCGTCAGCCATTCCGTCTCCGCCCTTGAGGCCGAGCTCGGGATCGCCCTCATGAAGCGTGACCGAACCGGTGTCGAGCTGACGGCGGCCGGTCGGCGGATGTTCGCCCATGCCCGTTCGATCGTCCAGCATGCCCACCTGATGCGGCAGGAGGCCCACGCGTTGGATCGCCGCACTGGTACCCTGCGGCTCGGTGTACCCCGGTTGTTCGACGGCACCTACCTCGCTCGTCTGATCATCGGATTTCAAGCCGGTTTCCCGGGCTTCGACCTCCGTTTGCGAGAGGGCAGGGAACAGCATGTCGCTAGTTGGCTCGACCATGGCGAGATAGACGTCGCGATATCGACCAACGGTTCGGCACCGCTGTTCGAAGAGCTCTTCTACGCCGTCGTCCACGACGACCATCCGTTGGCCGATGAGCCAACCATACGGGCGCCCCAACTGGTCGCTGAGCCGTTCATCACCGTCAGTGACACAGAGTCCGCCGTCCGATCCGCTCTCAGTCGCGAACCCACCGTGGCGTTCCGAGTGGCGGAGGTGTCGACCTTGCTCGCGATGGTTGGCGAAGGGCTCGGTGTGGCACTCCTGCCGGAATCTGTGCTGGGGAGGC
Organism: Actinomadura rubrisoli; assembly: GCF_004349215.1. Taxonomy (GTDB): domain Bacteria; phylum Actinomycetota; class Actinomycetes; order Streptosporangiales; family Streptosporangiaceae; genus Spirillospora; species Spirillospora rubrisoli. Next base: position 10,283 of record NZ_SMKU01000119.1, read on the forward strand.
TCCCTGACGGCGTCCACGCGATACCCATGGCACCGACGATCACGCGAAAGCTCACCATCCAGTGCGGCACCTTCGCCACTCCGGCTGCCAGGGCGCTCATCTCCGTCGCCCGCAACCTCGCCTGGCATACAAGGAGCCACCCCGCCCGCATTGCCTGAGCACGAAGCCGACCGGGCGGTTCGGGCAGATCGGCTGGCCTCGTTCGTTGCCTGGCGGCTTCGCGGAGCTAGTCGATCAGCCGCGATGTGCTAGGCGGTCGGCGGCTTCCTGGTGATCCTCGCCGACCGCCCAGGCTGAGCTAGCGTCGTAGGCGTGACTCGCGGGCCCGCCCGCTAGGCACGGAGCGGCTTGCGCAGTTCTTCGACATGAGCGGTTCGCACGTCGACGACACCGAGGCCGGGAATCCGGGCCTTCGGCGGGCTCAGCGCCTCAGTGCGCAGCGCTCCGTACTCGGCGTGTGTGGGGGCCGTCCGGAGGTCGTCCTCGGCCCAGACGGGCTTGCCGCCAGGACCTCGGAAATGCGGGATGACCTCCTCGGCCATCAGGGTGAGACTCTTGCGGATCAGCCAGTTCGGCATGGCGCCGAAGTCGGCGACGTGGATGAGCTTGCCGGCTCCGAGTTCGTCGGAAAGCAGGCCGAGCCTGTCCACGACCGTCTGAGGCGAGCCGACGATGGCCCAGCCCTCCTCCATCATCTCCTCGAAGGCCATGTCGCCGATGTCGCGGTCGCGGTAGCCGCCCTTCGTCATGAATCCGCGCAACGACTCGACACTGAAGTGCCCCGGCGGGAAGGCGTCGGGCTGGCGTGACCGGTTGATGTTCTGCATCAGGAACAGCAGGTGGTGTTCGGCTTCGAGACGGGCTTGGGCGTCGGTCTCCGCGACGTGAATGAAGACGACCGCCGCCACCTGGTCCGGACCCGGGGTGTACCCGAACTTCTCGGCGGCCTGGCGGAACGTCTCGACGTTTCGCTTGAGCACCCGCCGCGGCGAGAAGAGCGCCTGGTAGGTGTAATGGAACTCGGCGCACTTCTCCAGTGTGAGCTTTGAACCGGCGGCGGGGATCCACACCTCTGGATAGGGCTGCTGGAGGGGCTTGGGCCACAGGTTCGCATACGGCACGTGGAAGTGCTCGCCCTGCCACTCGAAGGGCCCCGGCTCGGTGAACGCCTTACGCATGAGGTCGTGGCTCTCCCAGTAGCGCTCGCGGGCGAATGCCGGGTTCATGGTCGCCGCGGTGTGGTAGTTCATCCCGTGGCCCATGGGGAGACCCACGATCAGCCGTCCACCGGAGAGCTGGTCGAGCAGGGCGATCTCCTCGGCGGCCCGCATCGGGTTCTGGAAGACGTTCAAGATCGGCCCGAGCGTGCCGATCTTGATCCGCTCCGTTTTCGCCGCCAGGTACGCCGCGGTGAGGTTCGCGGTCGGCGTCATCCCCACGGGGCCGCCCATCTGGGTGGTGGTGTGGATGCCGTCGAAGCCGAGCTTCTCGCCGAACACCAGCGTGTCGAGGTAGGAGTCGAGGTACCACTTGCCCCGGACCGGGTCGAAGTGCTCGTTGGGCAGGTCGATGTAGGAGGTGTTCTCCACCTCGTCGTTGAGCGGGATGTCGGGGTACGACCCGTAGTTGAAGAGATGGAACTCCAGTGACATGGCTGCCTTCCTCGGTGCTGGGGCCGGTCGTTTCCGCAGCCTAACATTACGAACGTAATGTCAGGCTGCGACGTGGACGAGAGGGCGTCGCCGGATCCCGGTGTGCCGGGTCCCGCCGGAGAATTCGACCTCAGTCCAGGCGTGCGGCGAAGTCGACACCGCGCGGGCGCGTGAGGCAGATTCCGAGTCCGACCGCGGCGGCGATCGGGATCAGCAGGAGGAGCCAGGCGGCGTTGTGCTGGGAGCCGACGAAACTGTCGTAGTGGCGGATCGCCATGTAGGTGATCACGGCGAAGCACACCGCCGCGGCGATGGGTGAGATCACCGTGGGGAAGACGCCGTGTGCCCCCGGGTGCTCCCGCCGGAAGAAGATCGGGACCGAGAGGCTCGTCAAAGCCAGGATGACCAGGAGGGCGACCGTGCCCAGCCCGATGAGCCACTCGTAGATGACCAGGTAGGGGTCCGCACCGCAGACGGTGAACAGGATCAGGACCGTTCCCAGGACGACGCTGATCGCGACCGACGCCCGGCGCGGGTTCTGTGTCGCGGCATGGGTGCGGCCGAGCCCCGACGGCATCAGACCGGCCCGCCCGAGCGCGAAGAAGTACCGGGCCAGGATGTTGTGGAGCCCCAGCAGCACGGCGAAGAAGCTGGTGATGACCTGGATGTGCAGCCAGACGGACCAGAAGTGGGCGATCTTGTCCTGCGCCTGCTCGAAGATGAAGCCGTTGGGATCGGTCGCCGCCACATGCGCGATGTCGTCCAGGCCGAAGGCGTTGGAGAGGGCCCAGGTCACGAAGATGTAGAAGATCCCGACGGAGATGACGGCGCCGTAGGCGGCGCGGGGAATCGTCGTGCGGCGGTTCCGGGCCTCCTCGCTGAAGACCACGGTCGCCTCGATGCCGACGTACACGCCGGCGGCCCACAGCATCGCGACACCGAGATTGCCGTTGAGCCAGTGTGCGGGCGCGAACCCGGCGAGCGAGTTCCCCGACTCTCCGCCGCCGCTCACGACGATCGCCACGGCCACGGCGCCGAGCGCGATGGTCTCAAGGATCAGCAGGACGGACAGGAACTTCAGGCTGATGTCGACACCCTTGTAGGACAGGAGGCTCACCAGGGCGAGGGTGACGAAGACGCACCAGTACCACTTGACGTTCCAGTGGAAGACATCGGCGAGGGCGCCCTGCGCCAGGACGCCGTAGATCCCGTAGAACGAGCACAGCAGGGTGGTGTACATGAGCACCGAGGTCGCCGCGGTCGCTGAACCGACCTTCTCTCCGAACGCCCGGGCGATGTAGGCCACGAACCCGCCCGCGTTGGCGACGTAGTAGCTCATCCGCGAGTAGCCGATGACGAAGAGGACGTACACGATCGTCATCAGCACGAACACCATCGGCGCGCCGGGACCGGCAGCGTCGAAGACGAGGGCCGATGCGCCCATCATGCCGGACATCGGTCCGACGGCGGCCACGACGAAGAAGATGATCGCGGGCACACCCAGGCGGTTCGCGCGCAATCCTGACGATGTGGTTGGCAGGGGGGAACCTTCGGTGGTCGTACTCGACTCCATGGAGATCTCCGCACTGGGTTGGCGACTTGAGGACAGCCCCGAGCTGACTCCACCCTCTGGAGATGTTCGTTTATCGCACCTTCATGTGCGATGTTCGACACATTGTGGGAGCCGACGGCTCGTTCGTCAACAGTTCGCCGGCACGGAACGGTGCCGGTGCGGCCCCGCTCAGCTGGACTGGGTGCACTTCGGCCGCCGCCGCGGCCCCTAGGATTCGGCCATGGCCAGGAGGGGTGACCACGACGACCGCCGCCGGCAACTCGGGCGCGCAGTGTGGCGGGTGGCGCGGTCGCAGGGCGTCAGCGCGCTGACAGTGCGCCGCGTCGGACAGGAGGCGGGATGGACCAGCGGCGCCGTCCAGTACTACTTCGCCTCGCGTAACGCCCTGCTCGAATACGCCTTCGAACTCGTCCAACGGCAGACCCTGGAGCGCTTGGCGACCGCGGCCGAGACCGTGGGAGACGAAGAAGCGGCACGGAGGGCGTTCCACCAGGTGCTGCCCTCGAGCGCCGAGGTCCGCGCGGAGGCCGAGGTCTGGTTCAGCTTCCTGGGTCTCGCCCTGGGCGACCCTGCCCTGCGCGATGTGGGGCGCAACGGACAGCGAATCGTGATCGACGCGATCGCGGCGGCCGTGGTTCGCAGCCAGGGCGCCGGCGTCATCTCACGCGACCTGGATCCGCAGCTGGTGGCCGTTGAAGGCGTCGCGCTCGCCGACGGCCTGTGCGTGAACGCCATGTATCGCCCGGTGCAGCTCAAAGAGGGCGAAGTGGTCGACCTCTTTGATCGCTGGTTGAACAGCCTGCGCTGAGCCGCCGTTGGCGGACGTGCCGGGCGCCGGCCCGGCCCGCGCTCCGCCGGCGCCGTTTCGCCCAACCCTTGGGCCTTGCCAAAACATCACAACTGTAATGTATGGTCGCCCCAGCTTGCTCGCCGCCGCTTGAGGTGGTCTGCGGAGCGAGCGCTTGCTGCTCATCGAGCGAAACGAGGTTGGCATGACGACGACTAGCGAGTCCGCGCGGGCCTGGGCACACTGGACCGAACCGGAGTGGGTCGACGTTGACGGCGTGCGGACGGGCTATCGCCGCAAGGGCTCGGGCCCCGTCCTGCTCTACCTCCACGGCGCCGGCCTCACGCGACAGTGGCTCCCGCTCTACGAAGAGCTGGCACAAGGCTTCGACGTCGTCGTGCCCGAGCATCCCGGATTCGGCGACACGGTCCTTCCGTCCCATGTGCGGACCTTCGAAGACCTGGTCTTGCACTATGACGCGCTGGCGCGCAACCTCGGACTCGACGGGGAGGCCCACTTGGTCGGGCATTCCATGGGGGCCTGGCTCGCAGCCGACCTGGCCGTCACGTATCCGACACGTTTCGCGACGCTCACGCTGATGGCCCCGATGGGACTGCGGGCGCCGCGCAGCCGGCCGGCCGACCCGTTCCGCTGGTCGCCCGAACAGGCCGACCACCATGTGTTCAGCGGCGTGGCGGAGAAGTACACCGACTACCTCGTCCAAGAAGGTGGCATCGAGGACTACATCCACGAGTACGGCGAGAGCATTCCGTTCGCGCGCCTGACCTGGAACCCCCGCTACGACGTGCGTCTCGAGCACCGGCTGGCCAGGGTGCAGGCTCCGACCCGGGTGATCCATTTCGCCGACGACAACTTCATCCCGCGCGAGTTGCCGGCGCGCTACGCCGAACTGGTGCCCGGTGCCGAGCTCATCGTCCTTGAGGGCGCCGACGGGGAACCCGCGTCGCACGTGTCCATCATCCAGCAGCCGGCGGCGATCGCCGCGTTGATCACGGAACACGCGGCCTCTTAGGGCCGCTGACCTGGATGCGGGCTGTGGCGTGCGGTGACGAGCGATGAAGGCGTTCTCGACGAGGAGGTGCTGCGATGTCAGACCATGATGCGAGCGCGGTCCCGAAAGCGGTGGCGGGCACTGACTTCCGCGCCGCCACCGCGGAGAAACGGTCGGGGTGGTGGCGCACCGTCCTGGGGGAGTATCCCACGGGCGTGTGCATCGTCTCCGCACTCGATGAGTCGGGCCGTCCGCAGGGATTGGTCGTCGGCACCTTCTCTTCGGTGTCCATCGAACCGCCGCTGGTGACATTCATGCCGATGCGGAGTTCTCGTTCCTATACGGCCATCGCCGACTGCGACCGGTTCCGGGTCAGTGTGCTGGGTGCCGGCCACGAGGAGCTGTGCCGATCGTTCGCGTCGGCCGATCCCGAGCGTCGATTCGAGGTCGGCCGCTGGATCACCGACGAGCACGGGATCCCCGCACTAGAGGACGCGGTGGCCTGGTTCTGCTGCCGCCGTACGCGGACGATCGAGGCGGGCGACCACGACATCGTCCTAGCCGCGGTGGAGGACCTCGGCGTCGGGGACGGCTCGGCCGGAATGCCGATGCTCTTCCTCAAGGGAGGCTACGGGACCTTCACGATGCCTCGGGTCGACTTCGACGCCGACCGGCTGGGGTCACACCTGCGGGTCGCCGACCAGATGCGCGACGAGGTCCAGCGGTTGGCCGAGTCGATCCCCGCCCTGGTCACGCTGTGCTCACTGGCCCAGGACCGCATCGTCGTCCTGCACGCCTCGAACCTGCGGGCCTACGAGCCGCAGGCGCTCAATGTCGGCACCACCTTCCCCTTCGCGGCACCGCTGGGCGTGGTCTTCGCCGCCTGGGGCGATGACCTCCGGCGCGCGATGTGGAGACGAGCCGGGCGGGACGTCGACTTCCTGGACGACGATCTGGTCTCGACCATGCTGGCCGAAGCACGCGAGCGCGGTTACGCGGTCAGCATCGGCCCCGCCATGGCCGAGCGGTTCGATGAGATCGTGTCGAACCCCGCCAAGGGGCAGAGCGAGCTGCGGGAGCTGTGGGCCGACGCCGCCGGCGACTACGCCGTTCTCGGAGGTTCGGCGAACTGGGCGGCCGCGGTGAGTTCGATCCAGGTCCCGATCTTCGGCCCGGACGGCGTGCCCAACTTCGCGCTCGCCGTGTCCAGGATCCCCGCCGGGCTCTCCGTCGCCGCTCTGGACTCCATCGCGGCGCGGTGTCGCGAAGTGGCCGCCACACTCGCGAAGACGATCGCGGAAGAGACGACGTGAGGCCGACGCCGGCAGGCACGCGCGGCCCCGTCGCTCATCCGGCGGCGAAATAACCGCTCTCCACGTCATGGGCGGCGGAGGTGAGGAGCGGTGCGCGCCGTTCGAGGTCGTGCGCACGGCTGGTCGGGACCAGGATCGCAAGACTTGCGAAGGCGGTGCCGTCCGTCGAGCGCAGCGGGACGGCGATCCCGTGGACTCCCAGCTGGAGCTCGTCATGGGAGTGCGCGTAGCCGCGCTTGCGCACCAGGTTCAGGCTCTTCTCGATCGACGCCGTTTCCGCGCCGGCCTTGAGGATCTTCACCACGGCGTCAGCTGGGAGAAAGGCCAGGATCGCCCGGCCGCTCGCGCCCACGATGAGCGGGTGCCGCGACCCGATGTGGTGGCTGACCTGGACGACGTGCTTGGTGGCGACGGCCTGGTCCAAAACCACCGCCTGGTGTCCATCGATGGTGTGCAGGACCACGGTCTCGCCGGCGGCCTTGGCCACCCGGTCCATGATGGGGCTGGCGACCGCGCGCAGATCGGGCTGGATCGTCTCCGCCAGCCGGGTCAGCGCCGGGCCCAGGTGATAGAGGTTGCCCTGCCGTGAGACGAAGCCCCGGGCCGCCAGGGTCTTCAGGAGCCGGTGGACCACGGTCCGGTTCAGACTCAGACGCTGGGCTAGCTCGGTCATGCCCACGGGACCGGCCTCGCCGAGTTCCTCCAAGATCCGGAGCGCGTGGTCCGCGGTTTGCGCGATCTCAGTCACGAGCGCAGCGTACCGGTAATCGGACTTCAGTGTTCGCGCACTGGTTCGATTATCGGATAGCATTGACCGAATAACGAATCGACATTAGCCTTCCGGGGCAGTGGAGCCGAGTGAGGAGCGCATGCGATGACGGGCCTCGAAGAGCGTCCTGCCAACCTGGAGCCGCGAGCGGCCGGCCTGGACTACCTGCCGGGCTTCGGCAACCAGCACGTCACGGAGGCCGTTCCGGGAGCGCTGCCCCACGGCGGGAACAGTCCGCAGCAGGCTCCGCTCGGGCTCTACGCGGAGCAGATCAGCGGCACCGCGTTCACGGCGCCGCGTCAGCACAACCGCAGAAGCTGGGTCTATCGGATCCGCCCTTCGGCGAAGCACCCCCGCTTCCGGCAGGTCGATGGGGGCATGATGACGGCCAGCCCGATCCTCAACACCGCACCCGAGCCGAACCGGCTGCGATGGGACGCGTTTCCGCTCCCCGGTGAGCCGCGCACGTTCGTGGAGTCGCTCTTCACCGTCGGCGGTACCGGCGACGTTCGGAGGCAGAACGGCGTCGCGATCCATATGTATCTGGCGACGAGGTCTATGGACCGCGAGTACTTCGTGAACGCCGACGGTGAGATGTTGCTCGTCCCGGAGTCGGGACGTCTTCGCATCGCTACCGAGCTCGGCGTCCTCGAAGTGGAGCAGGGCGAGATCGCCGTCATCCCGCGGGGCATCCGCTGCAAAGTCGAGCTCCTCGACAAAGCGGCGCGTGGATACGTACTCGAAAACTACGGGGACCTCCTCAGGCTCCCCGAACTCGGCCCGATCGGTGCCAACGGGCTTGCCAATCCGCGCGATTTCCTCTCACCCGCCGCCGCTTTCGAGGACCGGGACGAAGACGTCGTGGTCTACCAGAAGTACCTCGGCAACCTGTGGGCGGCGGACTACGACCATTCGCCCCTGGACGTGGTCGCCTGGCACGGCAACTACGCGCCGTACAAGTACGATCTGCGCAAGTTCATGGTCATCGGCACGGTCAGCTTCGACCACCCGGACCCGTCGATCTACACCGTCCTGTCATCGCCGAGCCCCCAAGAGGGCACGGCGAACGCCGACTTCGTGATCTTCGCCCCGCGCTGGCTCGTCGGCGAGAACACCTTCCGGCCGCCGTGGTTCCACCGCAACGTGATGAGCGAGTTCATGGGGCTGCTGTGGGGCGTCTATGACGCGAAGGCCGAGGGCTTCGTCCCGGGAGGCGCGAGTCTCCACAACTGCTTCACCTCGCACGGCCCGGACGAGGAGACCTACGCACGGGCGAGCAGCGTCGAACTCGCGCCCCACAAGGTGGACGGCACGATGGCGTTCATGTTCGAGACGCGACTGCCGATCGTGCCCACCCCGCAGGCCATGGCCGCGGCGAATCTGCAGCCGGACTACGACGATGTCTGGCGCGGAATTCAGCGCCACTTCCGCGCCGGCACCCGGGCGGGAGGCGAGGTCTGAGATGGCGGCACTGGAGATCGTGACCATCCGGCCCAAGGAAGGCGTGCTCGCCCGGCTGAAGGAGATCCGGCCGACGATGCTCGCTGAGTACGCGAGGCGTTTCCCGGAGGTCACCGCGCATTTGTTCGAACAAGAGGACGGCACCCTCCTCGACATATGGGAGTGGCCGGACCGTGCGACCGCGCAGGCGGCGCTCGACGACCCGACCGTGTCGCCGACCTTCACCGGAGAATGGCGGGCTCTCGTCGACGTGGTGTCCTTCAAGTGGGCCGAGCCCGCGCGGTGGTGAGCGGAGAGTGATGTCGTCGCATCCGGCGCGCGACCGTTCCGTTCGCGACATCGTCCCCCGCGACGAGCGCTACGGCCGGTTGTTCCAGCAGGTCCGCATAGGCCCCAAGGTCGCCGCGAACAGGTTCTGGTCCTCGCCCTACGCCACCGGGTGGAGGATGGATCAGATCGACAGGGAGGCCGCCCACCGGGGAGTACGCGCGGAAGGCGGCTGGGCCGTGGTCAACACCGGCGAGGTGGCCTTCGACCCGCACTCGCGCAACGCCTGGCTCGACGGCCTCGAACTCAGTGGTGAGAACGATGCCCGCACGCTGGTCGGTGTCGTCGAAGCCGTGCACGCGTATGACGCGCTGGCCGCCATCGAGTTGGTGCATCTGGGCGCCGCCGCGGACCCGAAGCAGGACCGGCTCCCCGCGCTGGCGCCGAGCCAGATGCAGGGCAACGGGCTGTTCTTCTCTCAGGCGATACCCAAGACGATGGATGCCGACGACATCCGGCGGGTCCAGGCCGATTGGATCACCGCGGCGCGACGCGCCCGTGATGTCGGCTTCGACATCGTGAACATCCACGCCGCCCACGGCTATCTGCCGGTCCAGTTCCTGACGGCCTACCACAATCGCCGGACCGATGGCTACGGCGGCTCGCTCGCCAACCGGGCCCGGTTCCTTCGCGAGATCCTCGAAGGGGTGCGCCGGGAGATCGGCGACGATGTCGCGATCGCCGTCCGGTTCGCGATCGAAGGCCACGGCAACGGTGCCCTGCCGGCCGACGAGGCGCTGGAGGTCGTCAGGATGCTCGACCACCTGGTCGACGTCTGGGACGTCGCGCAGGGCGGGCTGGCCACGACCGAGTACGATCTGACCCCCTCGCGGCTCTTCCCCGAGGGCTTTTCCCTCACCTGGACGAGACGGATGCGGGAGGCCACCGGCAAGCCGGTGGTCGGGACCGGGCGGTTCACTGACCCTGACCTGATGGCCCGGGCGGTCGCTTCGGGCGACCTCGACTTCATCGGTGCCGCCAGGCCGGGCATCGCCGACCCGTTCTTGCCACGCAAGCTCGCCGCCGGCGTCTATGCGCAGGTCAGGGAGTGCATCGGCGCCAACCACTGCGCGCGCAGCCAAGCGCGCGGCCAGCTCGGCTGCAGCCAGAATCCCACAACGGGGGAGGAGGCTCGCCGCGGCTGGCATCCCGAACGCCTGCCCTCGCCACCCGAGCCCGAGCCGTCCGTGCTCGTCATCGGCGCCGGGCCCGCGGGACTGGAGTTCGCTACGACCCTCGCACGGCGCGGCTTCTCACTGGTCCACCTCGTCGACGAACACGACGAGCCCGGTGGGTATCTGCGTTGGTTCCGCCGACTCCCGGGCTTCGCGCCGTGGGGCCGGGTGATCGAACACCGCGAGGCATTGCTGAAGGAGTTTCCCGGCGCCACCTTCGTGCCGAACACTCGGATGAGCGTCGATGACGTCCTGGAATACGGCGCGGAGGTCGTGGTACTCGCGACCGGGGCCCCGTGGGCGAAAATCGGTGTCTCGTTCGTCGACAACGAACCGATCCCCGGAGCAGACGCAGCACTGGCGAACGTCGCCACCCCCGAGCAACTGCTCGACGGCAAGGCGTTGCCGGGAAAGCGCGTCGTGGTCTATGACTGCGAAGGGGACCTCACAGGGATCGCGCTCGCCCAGTGGCTGCAGCAGAGGGACTACACGGTCGAGATCGTCACGCCCTTCGGTCAAGTCGCCGGACAAGCCGACCAGGACAACGTCGGACCGGCATTGCGCGCCGAGGTGATTGCCGCCGGTGGGTCCCTGAGCGCGGCGACCCTGCTGGTGCGGGTCTGTCCCGGCCACGTCGTGCTCGAAGGGGAGGCCGGTGTCCGCCGCAGTGTTCCGGCCGACGGGGTGGTGCTCGTCATCAGGCGGGAGTCGGACGACGAGTTGTACCGGGAGCTGGCCGCCGTCGATCCGGCGCGACTGCGCGCCAATGGCATTGGTGAGATCCACCGGATCGGGGATTGTGTCGCCCCGGCCAGCGTGGCCGATACCGTCTTCGACGCCCATCGAGTGGCGCGGGAGGTGGGCTCAAAGGACCCGTCAGAGTGACTCGTCCCCGAGGGCTACTCCACGAAGGCCGCGGGGCGCGGATAGGTGTGGACGATCCACACGTGGGCCGGCCCGTCAGCCGCCGCCCACCGGTGCGGCGTATCGGCCTGGTAGGTGACGTAGTCGCCGGTGGCCACAACGACCTCGTGCCCCACGGGACCGAGTTCGATGGTGCCCGACTGCGCGTACAGCCGCCTCACGGCCGACCAGGTCGCCTCGCCGCTGGCCGAACGGCCGTACGACCTGCGCCACCCGTGCGTATCCACCTGGCTGAACGCCGGCGTCCCAGCGCCCCAGGTCGCCGAACGGGCAGGACACGGCGTTGACGTGCTGCTCAGGGTCTACGCCAAGTGCATCGTCGGGCAGGACGAGGCTGCCCAGCGCCGCATCTCCGGCGCTCTCGACGGCGAGTAGCCTCCGCCGCCGGTGGTCCCTCGTGGGACCGTATTGGGACCGATCAACCGCAGTAGGCCGCGTACAACCGCACAAAGCAAGAAGCCCCTGGCCGGTGTCGGCGCTGGTCAGGGGCTTGTTCATGAGAGTGGGATGGCGCCTCCGGCAGGATTCGAACCTGCGGCACCCGCTTTAGGAGAGCGGTGCTCTATCCCCTGAGCTACGGAGGCATGTCGTCGCTCGTCGCAAAAGCGTAGCGGACGGCACCTACAGCGTAGGGGAAGGGGAGCGGTGAGCGCTCCCTGTTATGCGGGCCGGGGGCTCTAGGCGGGTGGGGCGGCTGTGGGTACGCTTCGGTGCCGTGACGGGTCGGCATCGTGGGCAGGCCAGTGCCAAAGGTACTGACGAGGTGGAGGAGCGCGCGCCGGGACGGCGCCGGATCGCTCTTGTCGCCGGGGCGTTCTTGGTGCCTGTGCTGATCGCCACCGTCGTCGCGTTCGCGTTGCGGGAGCCCGTGGCGGAGAAGCCGGAGAGTGCCGGGTCGCCGGTGCAGCAGGTCGCGCCGTCCACACCGGGTGGTGAGCCGACGTACGGGAAGTTCGTGCCGCCGGAGGCCCGGCCGCAGGTCGAGACGCGGGCGCCGGATCGGCCGCCGTCCGTGCCGACGCCGAAGGTGACGCCGAAGAAGAGGAAGGCGTCGCCCCGGCCGTCGCGGCCGCCGCAGGTGAGGCCGCCGTGCCCGCACGGCTGGGGTCATGTCCCTTGGTGGCGTCCCTGGTGCCTGCGCAATGGTTACAGCATTGACTGACTCGGTTACGCATAGGTCGCCGGTGAACCTGTAGTAGCGTTCTGCCGCTGTTCCGTATTTGGGCATCAGGAGGAAAACCACCGTGCCGAACCCCCGGTCGGCGGCGCTGACCGCGGTCTTCCTGGTGATGGCGACGCTCGCACCGCCTGGCGTCGGTAGAGCGGCTGAGGGCCACGGGGATGCCGTGGAGGCGCTGCGTCGCGAGGCCGCGAGGGCTCGTGCGGAGCTGGAGAAGGCCACGACGCAGATGGAGGACCGCAACAAGGCGCTGACGGCCTCGCAGGGAAGGCTTCGGGGCACGCTGAAGGAACTAGCGGCGGCCGAAGCGGAGCTCAACCGGATCCGCCAGCCGCTGGCGCGGCTCGCGAACGTGTCGTACCAGCAGACCGGCGCCGCCGGGGCGATGGCCATCTTCGGTGGCGGGAGCCCGGACGAGGCGCTGCGCTCGACGGCGGACGTGACGCTGATCGCCACGTCGCAGCAGGCGCTTGTGGACCGTGCCGATGAGCTCCAGCGGCGGCGGCGCGGGCTCGCGTCCACCGCGCAGGACCTGCAGTCCCGCAACGCGATCGAGCAGACCCGTGTTCAGCGGCAGATCGACGAGCTGAGGCACAAGTCGGCGCAGGTGACCAAGCGGCTCAACGCGATGCTGAGCAAGCTCAGCCCGGACAAGCGGCTGGAGCTCGGGTGCGACAAGTCGCTGGCCGCCGGCGCCAAGAGGTTCCCGAACGGACTGATCCCGTCGAAGTACCTTTGCCCGCTGCCGCAGAAGGGCCGGGAGCTGCGGGCGGACGCGGCGCTCGCCTTCTACAAGCTGAACACCGCGTACAAGCGCCGATTCGGCCGCGACATGTGCGTGACCGACTCGTATCGCAGCCTCTCCGAGCAGCACCGGGTGTACGCGGCGCGTCCCGGGTTCGCGGCCGTGCCCGGGACGAGCAACCACGGCAAGGGACAGGCCGTCGACCTGTGCGGCGGTGTGCAGAACTCGGGTTCCGTGCAGTTCAACTGGATGGAGGCCAACGCCAAGAAGTACGGGTGGCTGCATCCGGCGTGGGCCTACAGCAATCCGTTCGAGCCGTGGCACTGGGAGTTCGGCACCGAGAACGATCAGTGACTCAGTGCGGCGCCTCGGCGGTGGGGACGACCTCCGAGGTGCAGAACCGGCAGCGCCGGGCCTTGACCGGGATGTCGCTGAGGCACTGCGGACACTCGCGCTCGGTGACCTCCTTGCGGCGGTCCATACGCTCGATGAGCTTGGTCGTCGGCAGCACCACCAGGAAGTAGACGATCACCGCGGTGATGACGAACGCGATCGTGGAGGTTACGAAGATTCCGTACGGGAACGTCGTGCCGCTGACGGTCACCGTGAGTCGCGTGTAGTCGGGCTTGCCGCCGAGCAACGCGATCAGCGGCGTGATGAAGGAGGTGGCGAAGTCCTTGACCAGGCCAGCGAACGCGGCGCCAACGACGAACGCGACCGCGAGGTCGACCAGGTTGCCGCGGATCAGGAACTTCTTGAAGCCGCTCATGAATGCTCCAGGGGGTCGGGAGACGCGCCTCAGGAAGCGCGCCGTGGGGCAGGACACGTGACTCAGGGGTCGTGCGGGACATGACCACATTTCCCTGGTCAGGCATGGTTCGGGTCCCCACGAAAGCGTCCGCGCCGATACCGGACGGCCACGGATCGTAATGAACGGTCACGCTTCTTGCCAAGTCAGCCCGTGCAGACCTCTGCGGTAGGGACCGGAGGTCCCTGCGTGGACCGGGTGGCGAGGCCCTTTGCAGTGGGTGCTGCGCCCTTTTGCGATGCGGGCGGTGGGTCCCTCGTGGGGGTTGGGTGCTGGGTCTCTGCGGTGCCGGGTGGTGGGCTTTTCGTGGAGCGAATGGTGGTGGCCCTTCGCGGTGCGGGTGGTGGAGCTCGTGCGGTGGGGTGGTGAAGATCTCCGTGGTGCGGAGCTTGCGGTGCGCCGTCCCGGTGGGATCTCGCCGAGGCGTTACACGGCTCCCTTCCTAGGTTCGTGTCGTGCAGGGGCACGGCTTGAACGAGCCGATCTTGAAGCCGCCCGGTGGGTCCTTGTGTTGACGTGGGTGGTTGTCAGAATCCGGTGATCGTCACTGAGAGACCGGAGCGGACTGCTGCTAGTGCCGCTGCCTGCGTTCTGTCGGTGGCCACGACGATCAGTGCCCCGTCTTGTCCGCTGCTCTCGTCTCGGGGTGGGACGGCCACGATTGGCACGGCCGACACCACTACCCGGGCCATGTTCCAGTTGCCATCCGGTCGTCTCGGGTCTTGGTCCCAGCGCGATGTTTGGCGGGTGGTTGCGTTGGTGGGAGTTGGAGGGGTGCTGCGGTCGCTTGGGAGTTGCCTCAATGTGGCCGGTCTGGTGGTGGTTGGGAGGCGGCGGGTGTTTGAGGGCTGCGCCGGGTGGCTGTCTCGGTTAAGGGGGTGCTTGGCGGTGGTGGTGCTTGGG